>NZ_JBDUCX010000392.1:0-3422 GCF_040003245.1 Chthoniobacter sp. | reverse complement strand
CACTGAAACGGGGAAAAATTACGCGCCGGATTTTTTCAAGCCTTCGCGCCTTGGAGGATCAAAAGATCCGAATACCGGGAAGATACTCCCCCCCGGAGTGCAATACATCATGGACCCGTTCGGAAATCCCTATGGTTATTCGACGGCGGGATTGGCGGTCGAACAACAATACCGGGCTGCGCTGGCCACGAATCCCAGTGCGGGACGGCCGCCGCAGAAAGGCTACAATCCGACCTTTGATCTGTGGTCGTGCGCCGGTGACACGGCAGGTTTGACCACCAAGTGGATTAAGAACTGGTGATCGATCCGGGATGCCCCCCGGATTCTTCACGCGCCCATAAGAAAAGATTTCCTCATTTCTTATGATCCGCACCGCACCTCACAGGGCCTTCACCTTGATCGAGATGATTACGGTCATCGCCATCATTGCGATTCTGGCCGCACTCGTTCTAGGGGTCTACCAGGTGGTGAAGTATCAAACCGCCAAGGCACGGGCAGACACGGATATCCAGCAACTCAGTTCCGCGCTGCAAAGTTACCACACGGACTACGGCGGCTTTCCCCAAGACAGTCAGAAGACCGACAAACTGGACGCGCGCAATGTGAGCGACGCGACGGACGGATCACCGACAGGTAAGATGGCGGCGGCGAGCAAATACCTCTACGAGTGCCTGACGGGTGACACGAGCGATAACGGGACGATGACGAAGAATTACGCTCCGGGCTTTTTCATCCCGTCGCGGCTCGGAGGGCCCAAAGTGGGCAACACGGTTAACCCGGTGCAGTACATCATGGACCCCTTCGGGAATAGCTATGGATATTCGACGGCCGGCCTGCTGGTGGAGCAGGAATACCGCGCCGCATTGGCTACCAATCCGAATGCAAACAGGCCGGTGCAAAACAGCCAGGGCACTCAAGGCTACAATCCCACCTTCGATTTATGGTCGACTGCGGGTGATACGACCGGCAACACGGCGAAGTGGCGCAAGAACTGGTAGTCGGACCCGGATGACGCCCGGGGCCGTCACGCGCCGGCGGAAAAGGATACTTTCCCCATTTTCTCGAACCATTTGGAAAGCGCGTCCTGCTCAGGGTTCAGGCGGTTGTGCCCTCCGTAGGTGAGGTTGCCCAGCATGCCGTAGAGCAGGAAATCACTGTACACCGGCGCAGCTCCGAACAGGAACGGAGAATGCCGCAGGGTGGTCTCAAAGCGGGCCAGCAACCGGTCCGCTTCTGCCCGGATGGCCGGTGCCTCGCGGCGCCATTGCTCCACGCATCCCCGACCAAATTTCCGCTCCTTGTGCCGCAGAAACAAGCCACGCGCCACGGGATCGCCGATGTGGTCCAGGGTGTGCGGGTCGAGCAGGCGGAAGGTGTTAAACTCCACGTCGTCGCTGAGAAACTCGATGACGATCTGTTGGAGCCCGTCGAGTCGTTCCGGGAAAAGCCGGCCCCCGGCAAAGTGCTGGTCGACGTAGTGGGCGATGTCCTCGCTCTGGCCGCTGGATTCGGTGACGATCCGGCCATCGTGCACCAGCACGGGCACCTGATAATAGGCGCCATTGGTCAGGCGGAGCAATTCGCTGCGGTCCCAATTCGGAATTTCCCGCCTTTCAAAGTCCACCCCACAGGCCCGCAGGGCGGCGGTGATCGGGATGCAAAACGGGCTGTAGGCCATTTCGTAGATCGTGAGGCTCATAAGAAATCGGGGTTTGCCGGATGTTGATTGTGGGAAGGCGGAATTCCGCCGTCGAGATTGCCGTGCGCCCCGCCGGTGGCTCAACATCGAACATTCCCGCCGTTTCAGCATCCAACCCTTTCCATGCGCCGCTTCCTCCTCCTCTTCGTTTGCCTGTTCACCGCCGCCGCCGTAGCCGATGACGCGGCGAATGAAGCGCGTTTCGTCACCAACGCGCGCCAGCTCATTTTCGAGGGCAAACGGAGCGGGGAGGGATACTTCCATCCCGACGGCAACCTGCTGATCTTCCAAAGCGAGCGGGAGGAGGGGAACCCCTTTTACCAGATGTATCTGCTCGATCTGCTCTCGGGCGAGACGGCGCGGGTGTCACCCGGCACGGGCAAGACGACCTGCGGATTCTTCCAGCCCGGCACCGGGCGGGTGATGTTTGCCTCCACGCATGCCGACCCCGAGGCGGTCGCCAAGCAAAAGGCCGAGCTGGAATTCCGTGCGAGCGGCAAACAGCGCCGCTATTCCTGGGATTACGACGCGACGATGGACATCTATTCGTGCAACCAGGACGGCACGCAGCTCGTGAATCTCACCCACTCACCGGGCTACGACGCCGAGGGCGCCTTTTCGCCGGATGGCAAGCAGATCGTCTTTTGCTCGCTGCGTGGCGCCTTCCCGCTCGAAAAGCTCACGCCCGAGCAGCGCGCCCGCTACGACAAGGATCCCGCCTACTTCGGCGACATCTACGTCATGAATGCCGACGGCACCAACGTGCGGCAGCTCACCGACGCGCCGGGCTACGACGGCGGCCCGTTCTTCTCGCCCGATGGCACGCGCATCATCTGGCGGCACTTCGCCGAGAGCGGGATGGTCGCGGACGTGTGGACGATGAAGATCGACGGCTCGGACAAGCATCGCGTTACCGACTTTCAGTCGATGTCGTGGGCGCCCTATTATCACCCGAGCGGCAAGTATATCGTCTTCACCTCGAACAAGCTGGGCTTCACGAATTTCGAAATCTTCATTGTGGATGTGAACGGCGAGCACGAACCGGTGCGCGTGACCTACACCGATGGATTCGATGGACTCCCGGTCTTTTCGCCCGATGGCAAAAAGCTGTGCTGGACCAGCGGCCGGACAAGCGACGGAAAGTCGCAAATCTTCTTGGCAAATTGGAATCATCAGGCAGCCCTGAAGGCACTCGAAGAAGCGCCGTTGCGGGGCAACGCACCCGCCGGCGTGAAGCCGGAAGCAGCCAAGGCTCCCGCACCGGAGCAGACGGGCGCGAAATCGGATACCGAAGCGCTCTCCCCGGAAATCCGCGGAGAGGATTTGAAATACGAGGCATCCTGGCTGGCCGATCCGCTCCGCGAAGGACGGGAGACGGGCACCGCTGGCGCCAAGGCGTCGGCGGATTTCCTCACCGGTTATTTCCGGACGCTGGGCCTGAAACCACTGGGTGGTGATTTTCGCGAAGGCTTCGAATTCAATTCCGGCACCCGCGTCGACCCGGCGAAAACGAGCCTCTCGATTACCGGTGATGGCGCGAAAGCGGATGCGGCGGGAAAAGAAAAGTTCCAGCCTGCATTGGACAAGGGCTTTCGCCCGCTGGCGTTCAGCGAGAGCGACTCGGTGGAAGGCGAAGTGGTCTTCGCCGGCTACGGCCTCAGCGCGCCCGAGGACGCCAAAAACGCCCGCTACAACAGCTACGATGGCCTCGACGTGAAGGACA
>NZ_JBDUCX010000222.1:0-11586 GCF_040003245.1 Chthoniobacter sp. | reverse complement strand
CCCTGCAATAGCTTCCAAATAATTTTGAAATTTTCCCCTATAGGCGACTTAAATTGTTCTTTCTATTGAGAGTCTTGACGTGTGGTTATATACAGTTTCGGTCAGTGACATTGCAGCCGTTCATTTAATTTCTTTCTTTAACAGCACTTTCAGTAACCTACATAATTCATTTTTTCGTTGAGGGAAATGTCAGAAGGAGTATCGAGGGAGTTAACACCAGTAGAAGTCAGAAAATATGTGGTTTTGGGAAGCTTTCCTTTGGCATTTCAGAAGGACACCACCACCGTCCTATTTGCCGGAACGGCGCTCATCGGACACGGGCTTACAACCGCCGCTGGCAATAACCGGGTCTATTTCACTTATCGCCTTCAATACCAGGACCCAAACAACGCCAGCAACTGGATCACCTACGACACTAAGTATGGCCGAACGACGCACGGGCAATTCTCCTACCAGTCAAGGGGAAGTTTTTCGCCTTGTGTGATCAAAGGCCCGGATAGTTTTAGTCCATTTAGCTGGGCTGGGGCCATCGATCCACGCACGGCTCGCTTCGGGCTATTTTTGAGTGTCATAAATTATGGGCGATCAAAACTTTGGAAGTCCGCGCCTCCGCCTGATAACGGCGGAGCGAATGGGTGGGTTTATGATTCCGACGGCAGTGCCGCGATCCCCCAGGGGATTACCTACCCAATCCGGCCAGACTACTCCGCGGGCTTCTATTTTACCGATGTAGATAACGGCGATCTGCCCGGGAGAACCAGCGGAGCTGGTTTCTCTATGCTGGGTGGAATCTGGGCGCAGGATACCCCATACCCTTCCTTTTCCGCTGGGTGGACTCGTCCTTTGATTCATGTCGACGAGGGCCACGGGCCAGTCGATGTCTCTATCTTTACCGCGGGAATGTATGCCCAGAATAGTCCCAGCGTTCCCTTCTATGAGGGGCGCTATGCCGCGGACGCCCCGTTCAGCGACCCTGCCGAAGGCCCTGTCGGTCCCGCCTATTATGCTGACGCCGACGGGGTGGTTCGCCGTGCCGCCGGCGCTTACGTCCCGGTTGGCACTAATACCAGCAGCTCGTCGCCCGTGGGATTGCCGACGACGGCCATTCAAGGTTACCCCAATAAACCGGCGTCCCTGATAACCCCGGCAACCAAGGGGGCAGCGGGGAACCCTACGTCGTTGGCCCAGTCTCAAAGCCGTCCGCTGTTGCTTCATCGGCCGTTCCGCACTGTCGCGGAATTGGGCTATGTGTTTCGAGACCTGCCGTGGAAGAACCTTGATTTCTTCACGCCGGAGAGCGGCGACGCCGGGTTGCTCGATATCTTCTGCATTAACGAGACCAGCGACCCAAATGGGCTCGTCGCCGGGAAGGTGAATCTCAACACGCGTCAAGCCCCCGTTCTGGCGGCGATTGCGGCCGGGGCCTGCGTGGACGATCCGAAGGTCACCAATACCACGATCGGTTCGCTCTCGAGCACCGTGGCGAAAACGATTGCCACCAACCTTACCGCGCGCACCGCCGACACGACCGCCACTTATGGCCCTCTTCAGAACGTTTCGGAGCTCGTCGGCAAGTGGAATGCGGCGGCCGCCTGCGCGCCACCATCGGGAACTACTTATAAGCCGGTCGCAGCCGGTGCCAACTGCGGTATCGATCTGTCGCTGCCAAATTATAAGGACGGAAAACTGTCCTACACTGGATTTAGCGGCAATACGGTTACTACTTCAGGCAAGGATTTGAGCGCCGTGTTCGCGCCGGCTGGGGCCGGGTCACTTAATGAGAGCCTGGCCTACATCAAACGTCTTCGGGAGGCGCCGATTCGGGCGCTCGCCAATGTCGGTCAGACGCGGGTATGGAACTTGATGATCGATGTCGTGGCGCAGACCGGCCGCTACCCGCAGGCGGCAAACGCCTTGGACAAATTCTTAGTCGAGGGCGAACAGCGCTACTGGGTTCACGTGGCAATCGACCGCTACACCGGTGAGGTCTTGGACAAGCAAATCGAAGTCGTCAAAGAATGAAAACGTTTTCCACTTTTTGTCTGGTCTTAGTCGTCACAGTCACGTTGCACGCGCAGCAGGCGGCGCCGTCACCCACGCTTCCTCCACTGCCCCCCGGGCCCTTGCTCAAGCGCGCACCCGATTACTCGACTTGGACAGTCGCTTGCCAGGGACATCCCGTAAAGGGGGGGGGACCTGTGAAACCATCCACAACTGGTGAAGAAAAACCGAAGGAAAAAGAAGGTAAAGAGGCGGTCACGATTGCCTCCACCGTGGTCAAGACCGGCTCGACAATTCTGGAACTGAATGCGGATGGCGACGGCAAGCGAAAGGAAATCTGGCACATCGGAGGCCTGATGGTGATGAAGCAGCCTGATGCCGCAGAACCCACCGTCTGGCCCGATTCCGCGCAAGCTGACATTTACTCGGTCAACTTTGCTGCGGCCGACTTTGCCGGTCTCGACTGGATTTCAGCGACCACCTATACGGGGATGGCGAAGTATCAGGGAAGAGATTGCATTCAGTTTACGGGAGAAGTGAGCCCCTTGAATCCCAGGGCTCGCGAGGAGGAAGCTATCGCCATTGGTCAGGCAATCGCTTTTGGACAGCCCGTGCCACAGGAATCCAAAGTTGCTGCTGTCGCCTATATTGACCTCGAAACGCGACTTCCGCTGGTAGTCACTTTCGGGAGCGAAAAGCGTTTCTATCAATACGGCACGCCTCCCGCAACGGATCTTACTTTACCTCCGGAACTGGCAAATGCCGTTAAGGAACGCGAGAAGCAGTTGAAGAGGCTCTCGTCCCGCCCCACAAGAGCTTTCTAGGCACTGAGATGAAACTCCCCGGACTGGCTCTTCAGACCACCTGAACGGATTAACCCCATCAATACTATGGCGTGCATCACGGACAATATGCTCAAGGTCGGCTTGGCCGGACTATTTGCCTTCACCGTCTTAAACAATCCGATGCTTTGCGCGGCGGATAAGGCGGGACAGTCGGTCAAGCAGGCTGAGGATGGATCAATCAAGCTAGGCGCAGCAAATGTGAAAATTCAAGGCCCTAACGCCCAATTGGAGGGCGGTGAGGTCAAGGACATCATGTGGTGGACGAGTGTGGACACGACTCTTCGCTGGACGGCAAGCGTGCGGAAGCCCGGCCATTATCGCGTCGAGATGACGTATGCAATCATTGGCAATAATAACGGCAGTCCTTTGAGCATCATGATCGGGGATCAGATTGTCAAAGCGATACCGAAGGCAGGCAGTGGCTTTAACGATTACAAGACTGGCACGGCCGGTGAAGTCACGATCAGTGAGTCCGGCGATTTTCCGGTCATCGTGAAGCCTCTTTCGAAGTCCCGCGAGTTTGTCATCACGATCCGCAGCGTTAGCCTGGTCCCTGCCAACTCACCCACCGAGGCTATTGACATCGGAGGCGACGCAATCAAGCAGTCCGCCGATGGTTCCTTCAAGCTCACCGCGGGGGAGGCGGATATCGCTGGGATGAACGCCCAACTGGAGACAAAAGGCGAAAAGAATATCGGTTTCTGGCAGGATGTGGGCACCTCTCTAATCTGGTTGATTCATTGCGAGAAGCCGGGCGATTACCGCGTGGAGTTGAACTATTCTCTCATGGACAGTTACGAAGGCAGCAAGGTCGCCATCAGTGTCGGTGATCGGACGATCAAAGCGAAACCGCAACCCACGAAGGCGTGGACGGATTACCAGATCGGCAACGCCGGTGAAATCACGGTCAGCAAGCCCGGCGATATTCCAGTGGTCGTCAAAGCCATATCAAATCCGTTGGGATGGGTCATGAATCTCCGCTCGGTCACTCTGCTCCCGGCTGAGACGCCGACCAAAGCAATCGAGATCCGCGACAAGCCTATTGCGCAGGCAGCCGATGGCTCCCTGAAACTCACGGCTACTAACGCGGAAATCGACGGCCAGACCAGCAGACTGGAGGGCGGCGAGAATAAATTCATCGTCTGGCGGAACGGCCCGGAAGGATTCATCAAATGGCCTGTAAGCATCGACGAAGCCGGCACTTTCAGCATCGAGGCCACCTATTCGCTGGCAACCAGCACCTCCACGCGTCAAGTCCAGATAGACAAGGAAGGACCGGAGACGACCGTTACATTGCCGCCAACCGTTAGTGACAGCAGCAAGGTCAGCGTTGCGGTCGCCGGACAGACGGTCGCCAACATACTCAAAGCGAGCAGCGGCTGGGATGACTTTAAGACCGAGAAAGTCGGATCGATCACCATATCCAAAGGGGGCAGTTTTGAAGTCGTTTTCAGCTCACCCGAACCGCTGGGTACTCTCGTGATGCACCTTCAATCCGTCTCTCTGGTCCCCGTCGGGAAAGAGTCATCCGATTCTGACGGCGACTAGCATTAATCAACCGAATTCCTGCCGTGTATAAGTTGCCTGCTCTACTGCTATTCTTCATCCTCACCATTTCAACTTATGCGGCGCCACGGCCGATTCGCGTGCTCATTCTCGGGCATGAGGACTTGAGAGTCCACAACAGCAGTGCGGCCGCGGCGGTGCTGATGGAGAAACTCGGACGCGAGGCGATCTACTTCGATTACGCCACCACCCCCGACTGTCTGAATCACGAGACCCTCAGCAGCTACGATGCACTGATGCTTTTCGCAAACCACCCAAAGATTGCGCCAGAACAGTTCGCGGCCCCGAGTGAGTGCGTCGAGTCGGAATGCAACCGGTGTTCGGCCTTTCCGCCTCCGCAAACCTCCAAAGCGACAGAACGCAAAGCATGACCGTTATATCGAATTGCCCCTATTGCGGCCTGGATATCGAATTATCTGAAGAACACTCGGGAACGGATTTCGATTGCCCGTATTGTCAGCAGCCGCTGAAAGCGCCGGCGTTAGCAAGCATCCCACAACCCCGGCAGACCGCGCAATGCGTGGAGAAGCCTGCCAGAGACCCTCTCAAACAGCCGCGCTCTGTGCTACCGCGTTCGGGAGTGCCAAGGCGTCCGGGTCCAGGTGCTCGCGTCCCGATCCCATCTCAAAAGACAGGGGGCGGGGGCGGGCGATTGCTCCTTTTGCTCATCCTGCTCGGGGTTGCTGCATACTGCTTTCTCATGTCAAAAGACAATGAGACGCCGCAGCCGGTGCGAAAGAAAATAGTGGATCACGCCGAGTCGCGCTCGAATTTGACTTTAGTGCCTAAAATTGCAACCGATCCTCTCCCTGCCTCTACTCCAGTTCCGGTTGAGAATTCCGCAAGGATCTCCACGCCAGTGCCGGACCTCACCCCGACACCATCCGCTGTGGATCCGATGGCTTGGCTCTGCGATCACCGGGAGCGCGCGCCAAAGCAACTCCTTCTGAAAACACCCGTGATCTTCGCGGTCACCGAGTACCATCAAGAAAGCGGCAAAGTGGAGGTCCCTGCGGGGGCGAGTTCCCAGATAGTAGGCTTTACGCCAACGACAGTGGACCTGAGACTCGTCAATGCGACGGTCCGAATTCCGGTTGACGTCACCAACCTGCGCACGCTCGCGCAGGCGGCGATGGAAGGTCGAGACCCCGCCGCTGTGGCTCCCGTAGAGGCGCAAGCTGTTCACCCAAGCTCTCAAAACGCCGTCCTCCCCCGGCGGTTCACTCATCCCAGTGCTCCGCTCAATCTCGAGGATCTCAAAACGCTCAAGGCCAATTTGGATAAGGAACCATGGAAGAGTGGTTACGCTGCGCTCGCGGCGGATCCGCACTCGCGATTGGGAGGGCGAATTTCCGGACCTTTCGCGGAAGTGGGCCGGGCTCCCAATGTAAATCTCTGGCCATGGCGGAACGACATGACTTCCGTGTGGTGTCTCGCACGGATGTGGTATTTTACCGGGAACAAGGCGTACGCCCAAAAAGCGCATGATATCTTGATTGCCTGGGCCACCACCCATACGGTGTTTAGCGGTCGGGAGGCCACCCTTGATCTCGGCGATTACGCCTACAAGTTTGTTGGAGGGGCGGAAATTCTCCGTGGCACTTGGCCAGGCTGGACCGACGCCGATACGGCCACGGTTCAGAACTATTTCGCCAAGGTCCTTTTGCCCGCTACTAACAAGTTCGGCGAAAATATGTATGGGGCCGCCAACAAGGGCGCGCTTTCCATGGTTGCCGCCGCCCTGATGGAAATTTTCAATGACGATGCCGCCAAGCTGGAGACCACGTTATGGCAATATCGTGCGCTTCCCCACATCGGGATTCGTAATTCCAATCCTATTGGGCAACTTGGGGACTCTCTTCGCGACCAAGGCCACTTTCACGGCCAATTCCTCTCTCTTGCCATGTTGGCAGAGGCGCTCTGGAAGCAAGGGATCGATCTCTATGCGGAGCAGGACGATCGCCTGCTCTCCGTGGGCGAATATTTCGCGAGGATCAACTCGCAAGTCCCTACTCCATTTCTCCCCTTCGGCACCACAGATGCCTACTATACTGCCGATAACACCAACCGTGGTTGGGACCATGGCAGAATGGCCCTCAACCTAATCCACGGCGCCTACGTTGTCCGCAAAGGACTCCAAGCTCCGTATGTCGAAACGAGGCGCCAACAACTGCCTATTGATGGGGAAAGTTTCATGTTCGAGAAAGTGGCCGACCACTCCACTGCGCTGCCTCTTGCGGCCCTTTCCTTTCCCGGCACAGTTTCTGTCGCCCGGGGTATGCGTGATGTGGACATTGGACGCACGGGTTCCGCGGGGAGCAGCTCTTACTCCGGAGGGAACTGGAAGGTCAGAGGTTCGGGCGATCCACGCCGCCCCGACCAGAGTTGCCATTTTACCTACAAGGCGGTCACTGGAGATTGCGCGATTATCGCCAAGATCGAGTCGATCGAAGATAGTAGCGGGAACGCTAGATCGGGCGTCATGCTTCGCGCGAGCCTCGAACCGAACGCCTCGCGCGGTCTGATGGTAATCAACCAAAAAAGCCAGGCCGAACAGAACTTTCAGGGATTCAACATCTATGGCGGAGCAAATTACGGCACCAAGGCTCTTGGCATTAATCAGACCTCTTATTGGGTGAAGCTTGAACGGGCCGGCAGGATCCTCGCCGGCTACATTTCCCAGGACGGCACGAATTGGGCGGCGACCGATGTGGGTCAGTACAACGAGATGCCCGAGACCGTTTACATCGGTTTGGTGGTATGTTCGGGAAACAGCGGGACGCTGAACGCGACCACCTTTACCAACGTCCAGATCACCGGTAACGACGAGGAGGCTCCGCCTCCCATTCCGGCGGCTCCTGCTGCACTGCTGGCGTCGCCGGGTGAAAAATCTGTTCCTCTACGCTGGCAGCCTTCACTCTGGGCGAGGTGCTATTGGGTCAAGCGCGCCACGACCAGTGGCGGGCCATACAAAGCCATAGCCAAGGTGACCGGATCCTCCTATGTGGATACCTCTGTTACGGGCCCGGATAACTATTACTATGTTGTTACCGCCGTGAATTCCGCCGGCGAAAGCGCCAATTCGCCCGAAGACAACACCAAGCCGGAGGGCTGGCGGCTCCACTGAGCGGATGGAGCGGACGCAAATGAACGCAACAGAGTTGCCGCTTTTTGTCTCACACTCCGCAACCGTCAGACGACGACAAAGGATTGGCGGATCGGCGTAGTCAGTTTGTGCGACAAGACGCATTGGACGGGGCGATTTAGTGAATAGGCATGCTTACGTTGCCCTCCTCCGAATACAATGACGCCCACTCCAGTCCAGCCTGCCGTTCCTTCCACGGAGTGTGGCGGTTTCGCGTTGTTCGACAGGTCATCGCGGCTGGTCTTGTCGCTGTCTTCTGCGCCGCATTCGCGCTTGTCGCCGTGAGAGCGAATGAGACGCCAGATTCTTTTCCGGCGGCGAACGCTGATGGAGCGACCTATTATTTGACCGAGCGCATTTCCGTGACGCGGAGCGACGGTATCCAAAGTGTGATGACCGGCACCAAAGTGACTTTCGTCCGGACCGTAAAAGACGGTATGAAAGTGAAGTTGGCGGACGGAATGGAACTGGCTGTCGCCGCCCGCCAGGTCACGCAGGATTCCGCCGTGGCGCAAAGGCTTGCGGATCAGGAGCAGGCGCAAGCTGACACAGGCGCGGCCGAGGCTCGAGCCCGCGCCGAGGCTCGCGCTGCGGAAGAAACCGCGCGTCGTGAAAAGGAAATGGCCACCGCGATAGATTACGTGCGTCAAGCTCAAGGCGCGACTCCCATTGCACCCGCAACTCCGCGGCCATGGGGACTGACCGGCAGTGCGCTGGATGAAAAACCGAGGGTCGTCGCCACCATCCGTCGGCCCGCGAAAAAGAAGTAAACGTCAGCGGGGGCGGCTATCGGCAGAACGCCCCCGATTCGGGATTGTCACATATCCATGTGACTTTGCAGAAGGCGATGGCCGCACAAGATTTTACCTATGGAATTCCGCATGTCCCCCCAGTATTCGGCCGCATTTCTGCGGCACCGAGGCATCCACCTCGCAGAACTGCTTATGGCCGTGGCCATGATGGGCATCGTGCTGGCCGTTCTGGTGCTGGCATTTACATCGATTAAAACGGTGAATGATCTGGCGAACGCGGCCAATCGGATGGTGGGGACATTGGAACGGGCGCGAACGATTCAAAACATCATCGTGGGATGGCATGGAGCCGCCCAATGAAGGCGATCTATTGAACGGCACCTCCATGAGTTCTCCCCCACCCGCTCATTTAAGCAGCCCGATGCCAATTTGGACGGGTGCCCGAACGACCTGCTTGCTGGTGATTTGTTGTCTTTTGGTGGGCGCCTCCGCTGGCGCTGAAGCGCCGAGCGGGCTGGGACTGATGGGGTCGCCGACTCCGGAAATGGTAATGGCGACAGCATTCAACGAAGCCATGGCCGCTTTCCAGGCAGGGGATTATGCGACTACAGCGTCCAAACTGGAGAGCATCGTCTCGAAGGTGGGGGAGGGGGCGCAATTGGAATCCGTCTACTTCACCCTGGGCGCCGCCTATTTCAATCTCGCGGATTATCCGAAGGCCAGGGACACACTGAAGAAGTACCTGACGAAGTATCCGCAGGGAGCCCGCGTGATGGATGCGACCTTTTCCCTGGCGCAGGCGAGTTTGCAGACGAATGATTACCGCGAAGCAGCGGCTCAGTTCGCGAAGTTAGCCGGGGTGCCGCAATACCATGAGCAGGCGCTCTTTTATGGCGCGGTCGCCCTGAAAGAGGACAAGCGGATTGATGAGGCCATCAAATTGCTGGAGTCGCTGATCCAGCCGGAAATTTGGTCGTCCGTTGGCATTCGTGGGGCGACAGTGCTGGCCGGTCTGTACGGGGAGAAAAAGCAGACGGAAAAGACCGTCTCGGTCATCGGGCGAATCCTGCAAAGGAGTGACCTGGTGGAGAATCTGGCGCAGTTGAACGCGATGATCGTCGAGTTGGGCGATAATCACCTGGCGGCTGGCCGGCAGGCCCAGGCGGTAGCCGTCTATCGCCTGGTGCGGACGCGCGCGCAGATCATCCGATTTCAAGATGATCGAGTAACGACCCTGTCCAAACAATTTACCGACACCGTGGCGGCGATGCGGGCCAATCGCAACGAGGTGCCCCAGTATCTCAGCGCGCTGAGCCAACTGCGCACGGCCATCGAAGAAGCGAAGAAAATGGCCGAGGAAGCGAAGCAGCTTCCCGAGTTCATGCCCGGCGTCATTTTGCGGATGGGACGCGCTTATTATGACATGGGGCGGCCTTGGGAGTCGCTCGTTGCCTACCAGGAAATCCTCGCGCGTTACCCAGAGGCCAAAGAGCGCGAAACGGTAACGTATGCCACGATGGTGAATTTCGCGGAAGCCAACCGCCCCGAGGCGGCGCGCCAGATCGGGGAGCAATACCTGAAGGAGTTTCCGAAAGGTTCGAACGCCAACACCGTGGGCTATTTGATGGGCGCGACGGCGCTTCAGTCGAATGATCCCCAACGCGCGGAGACGTATTTTGGCCGGATGCTCAAGGAACAGCCGGACAGCAGCTTCAAGGCAGAGATGATCTTCCTGCTCGGCAACGCCAAGTTTGCCCAGGGCAAGTTTGAAGAGGCGATCGCCGAGTACCTTCATTATCAAAAGGAGTTCGCCAAGGGTGCGCATACCGAGGATGTGGTCTATCGCATCGCGGTGGGACTCGTCTTCGCGGGGAAGTACGAGAAGGCCATTCCGGAGTTGGAGAAATACCTGCACCAGTATCCCAAGGGTGCGTACGCCCCGGATGCGCGCTACCGCCTGGCCTTGTGCTCCTACGCGGCATCGCAGTATGACGACGTGATCGAGCGCTGCCGGAAGTGGGAAAAGGACTACGGGGCCGATCCACAACTCGGGGAGGTGCTGGCGCTGCTGGCCGATAGCCTGGCCGCAAAAGGTCAGACCGACGAGGCGGCCGAGCTCTACATTCGCTCCTACAAAGCGGCGACTACGGAGGAGGTCCTGAATTACTCGCTCTTCGAAGCGCAGAAGGCCCTGCAGAAAAAGGGCGATTGGGTGCGCATCGGAGCGATGTTCCAGGAGTTCGTCACCGAGCACCCGGAGCATCCCATCGTGCCGATGGCGATGTTCTGGATCGGCAAGGCGAAAGCGCGCGAAGGCAAAGTCGAGGAAGCGAAGCAATTTCTCGCCGATACGATCAAGAAGTACATTGATGACCCGAGCCGCGACGCCGTGGAGCAGATGCTCTCGCAACTGGCCCAGCTTTGCGCCCGCAAGAAAAGGCCGGCCGTCCCAACCGAAGCCCCGGCGGCGGTCGCGACTCCGGTTCCCGGTCCGGTGGCGGCGGTCATTGCCACGCCGGCTCCGCAGGAACCCGCAGTCGATCCCGGCGTGGAACTCGAAACCCTGCTTGGAGGGGGAGACAACGCTTCCCCGACAAAAAAGGCACGCCTCCTTTTCGTGAAAGGGGAGGTGTCACTATTGCGCCACAAGCCGGAGGAGCGGAAGCAGCAGATCGAAACGATCGTCCGAAATTTTCAGCCCTCAGAATTGAGCCCGATGCTGCTCGCGGAGGCGGGGGATCAAGTTCTCGCCGATGGCGATTTGGAAAAGGCGGCTTCGTTATTCCAATACCTCATGGAGCAGTATCCCAAGAGCCCGATGGTGGACTTCGCCTATGGTGGCCTGGGCGAGATCGCGTATCGCCGCAAGGAATATGAGAAAGCGCTGCGCTTGTTCAGCGACCCCATCGATGGAGGCAACGCCAATCAAAAGCTGAAGGACCTGACCGTTGGTCGCGGGAAGACGCTGCTGATTTTGAAGAAGCTCGATGAGGCGCAGAAGATTTTCGAGCAGGTTGCATCCGTCCGCGAATGGCGGGGTGAAGCCACGGCGCAGGCGGTTTATTCGTTGGGCGAGATCGAGTTTCAACGTGGCAACTGGGCGGCGGCCAATGCCTATTATCAGCGCGTCTTTGTCGCTTATCAAAAGTTCCTCCCGTGGGTGGCGAAGGCCTATCTGCAGAGCGGGCAATGCTTTCAAAAGCTCGGCCAAAAACCCCAGGCGGCAAAAACCTACCAGGAAATGCTGCGCAACGAGAAGTTGGCGAAGATGGAAGAA
>NZ_JBDUCX010000221.1:0-11603 GCF_040003245.1 Chthoniobacter sp. | reverse complement strand
ACTGCGCATGAAGTCAGACGAATCCCATTCCACCCGCAATGGCAAGATTGCCTACGGCTTGCCGATCGGAACCGCCCAGCTTCGAGAGTTCGGCATCCGCGGATTGCCCGGTGATAGGGAGCTTCCGCACGCCTTGATAAGGCTTGATCGGGCCAAGGAGAAATCAAGGCCGCTTAAGCCAAATCAAGGTAAATCAAGGCAGTTCAAGGTGCAAAAGTTTTCGGGGATCCGAGCCTGTCTCTTCGCCAAGGCATGAACACTGCCAAATCTCTACAGGCCCTCCGGGCCTCTGATCCGGGCAAAAGAAAACGCCGGGATGTTTCCATCCCGGCGTGTGTGATTATTTCTACTGAGGTCGCTTAGAACACGATACGAACGCCAGCGCGAACTTGCGTCGCGTTCACGTCGTTTCCGCCCCAAGTGTAACGGCCTTCCGTGAAGACGCCGATCTTGTGCGTGGCGCGCCATTCGAGACCGCCGCCCGCATGCCAGGTGCCGACAGTGGTGTCGTCAAACGACAGACCGCCGCCGCCGAAGGCGTAGGGAGCGATGCAGAAGCTGCCCATTTCGATGGGGAAGCGAACGATCAAGCGCCCGGTGAAGTCTGCGACGGCATGATGACCGCCATCATAGACGTTGCCGTCGACTCCGACGCCGAGATACTTGATGAAGAAGTAGTTGGCACCGAGGCCGCCACCAAAACCATTGCTGTTCTGGTTGTTGTTATTGGCTTCCGTCCAGGTACCGAAGATGTCCAATTGGAGCTCTTGGTCCTTGAAGCAGGGTTCAGCCGGGGTCTTGTAGTCTTTGCTTTCTTTGACCTCTTGACCCGCAAACGCGCTGGAGGCGAGAGCGAGGCAGGCGATCAAGGGGAATGCGATCTTATTCATTTAGGGTATATTTCCTTGTTGGTTGGTTTGTCTTGCGCCTAGGGGTGGCTCAAGGAATGGGATTTCGTAACGGGCCGCATACGGGATGTAAAGGATTTTTTGAGGGGTGGATTTACGCAAAAGGGCGTCCATCAGGCCTTTCCCGTGAAAAGTCAGTGACGAGAAACCGCTTCGAGAGGGGGAGGGAGCGACCGGGGAGTTCGGGGGTGTATTTTCGCCCCGGTGCAGATTCGCGCACTTTCCGTTTGTCTTTCCAAGGACGCGTTCTAGAGTCGCCCTCCCGTTTTTCCCAGCATGTTCCGCTCTCAAACCGAAATGAAGATCTTCTGCGGCTCGGCGCACCGCCAGCTCGCGCAACGCATTTGCGCGAGCGTGGGGGTGCCGCTCGGGGACGCTACCGTCGACTCGTTTCCGGACGGCGAGACCTTCGTCAAGATCAACGAGAACATCCGCGGCCGCGATGTCTTCCTGGTGCAGCCGACCTGCCCGCCGACGAACCAGAACCTGATGGAACTGCTCATCATGGTGGATGCGGCCAAGCGGGCCAGCGCGGCCCGCATCACGGCGGTGATTCCCTTTTTCGGTTACGCGCGGCAGGACCGCAAGGATCAGCCCCGGGTGCCGATCACGGCCAAGCTGGTGGCCAATCTCCTCACGGCCGCCGGCGTCGATCGCGTGCTCACGATGGACCTGCACGCCCAGCAGGTGGCCGGGTTCTTCGATATTCCGGTCGATCACCTTTACGCCGCGCCGGTGCTGATTCGCTATTTGCGCGAAAAGCGCTTCAACAACCCGGCGGTCGTTTCGCCGGACGTGGGTGGATTGAAGATGGCGGATGCCTATTCCCAGGCACTCGGAGCCAGCCTGGCCATCGTGGCCAAGCGCCGCAAAAGCGCCACCGAGATCGAGGCGCTCAACGTGATTGGCGACGTCGAGGGCCGCGAAGTGATCATGGTGGATGACTTGACGGAAACCGCCGGCACCCTGTGCAGCGCGGCGAAGATCCTGCACGAACGCGGCGCGACCAGGATCATCGCCGGCGTTTCTCACGCCGTGCTCTCGGACCTGGCGATCGAACGCCTGAAGAAATCCCACGTCTCCGAGCTCATCACCACCAACAGCGTGCCGGTGCGTTCGGGCGATGGCTTTCCGATTACCACGCTCTGCATCGCGGAGTTGCTGGGGCATGCCATCCTGCGCATCCACGACGACGAATCCGTCTCCTCTCTCTTCAAAATCAGCGAAACCGAAAAAGTCTAAACCCTATGGCCAAACAACAAAAACTGTCCGCGGTGACGCGGCTCGAAACCGGCCGCTCCGCGGTCAATAAAATCAAACAGCAGGGCCTCGTCCCGGCCGTCGTTTACGGCGGTCATGACAAGCCGATTGCCCTCTCGGTCAACGCCCGCGAAATCCGCAACATCCTCTCGCATGCGACCAGCGAGCACTTCCTCGTGGATCTCGAGATCACCGACGGCGGCAACAAGAGCAGCCGCCTCGCGCTCGTCCAGGAAGTGCAGCACCACCCGCTCAAGGGTGAGGTCTTGCACGTCGATTTCCATGCGGTGAAGGCCGATGAAGTCTTGCACGCGGCCATTCCGGTGGAAACGACTGGCGAACCCGCCGGCGTGAAGAATTTCGGGGGCATTCTCGAGATCTCGATGCACGCGCTCGAAGTGGAGTGTTTGCCCAAGGATCTCCCGGAACTCATCACCCTCGATGTCTCGGCGCTCAACGTGGGCGACGCGATCCATGTGAAGGACATCAAGTTCCCCGAAGGCGTGTCCACGCGCATCGACGCCGACCTGATCGTTGTCCGTGTGTCGGCCCCGACCGTGGAAATCGAGCCCGTTGCCACTGCGGAAGCCGCGGCCGGCCCCGAAGTCATTAAGGAGAAGAAGGACGACGCTGCCGCCGCTCCGGCGAAGGGCGCCGCTCCTGCGAAACCTGCCGACAAGAAGTAGCCAGCTCTTGCGGCGCGTGCACACATGTCTTCCGATATCGTCCCGGGTCTGCGGCTCCTTGTGGGCCTCGGCAACCCCGGCCGCGAGTATCGCGACACCCGCCACAACGTGGGCTTCCTCGTGCTCGACCGTCTCGCTGCGCGCGAGCGGGCCGAGTTCCGTGTCGAGAAAAGCTGGCAGGCCGAAGTGGCCCGTGCCGGCGATCTCCTCCTCTGCAAGCCGTTGACCTATATGAACCTCAGCGGCCAGGCAGTGCGTCCACTCAGCCAGTTCTACAAGATCGAGCCCGCCCAGGTGCTCGTGATCCTCGACGACATGGCCCTGCCGCTCGGCAAGCTGCGCTTCCGCGCGAATGGCTCGGCCGGCGGCCACAATGGCCTCCAGTCGATCATCGAGCACTTCGGCACGCCGGCCATTCCGCGCCTGCGCATCGGCATCGGT
Organism: Chthoniobacter sp.; assembly: GCF_040003245.1. Lineage (NCBI taxonomy): Bacteria > Pseudomonadati > Verrucomicrobiota > Spartobacteria > Chthoniobacterales > Chthoniobacteraceae > Chthoniobacter > Chthoniobacter sp. The sequence continues at coordinate 8,308 of NZ_JBDUCX010000221.1, read as the reverse complement.
TCCGCCGAGCGCGATGCGGTGGATCACGTGCTGGGGCGTTTTGCCTTGGAGGAACGGCCGGAACTGGAGCAGAGTCTCGACCGCGCCCTGGATGCCATCGACTGCGCCCACACCCGCGGCCTTGGAGCCGCCATGAACGCTTACAACTAAAACCAACCCCGAATACCTAAATGAGTACCAAAAACCGCTACGAAGGACTCCTCGTCCTCAATGTCAAAGGCAGTGAAGATGGCGCGAAAGACGTGATTGAGCGCCTCGAAGGCGAATTCAAGAAAGACGGCGCCACCATCGAACAGGTCCAGAAGATGGACCGCCGTCAGTTCACCTACACCGCCGGCCCGCTCGACAGCGGCTACTACGTGAACTTCATCTTCAACGCTCCTCCGACCACGATCGAGAAGCTCCGCGCCCGCTTCACGCTGGACGAAGAAGTCTATCGCCAGCACTACCAAAAGCTGGCTGCCAAGAAGGTCGAAAAGGCCCCGCGCACCCCGAAGGCTGCCGCCTGATCCGGCGCCCCGTCCCCACCCACGTCTTATGGCCAGCCTCAACAAAGTGATGATCATCGGGAACCTGACCCGTGATCCCGAGATCAAGTACACGCCGAAGGGCACTGCGATCGCGGACATCGGCCTGGCCGTCAACCGCAACTACACCACCGAGAGCGGCGAGAAGCGCGAGGAAGTCACCTTCATCGACGTCACGCTCTGGGGGCGCACGGCGGAGATCGTGGGCGAGTATTGCAAGAAGGGCCGGCCACTCTTTGTGGAAGGCCGCCTGCAACTCGATACGTGGGACGACAAGCAGACCGGGCAGAAGCGCTCCAAGTTGAAGGTCGTGGGCGACAACATCCAGCTCCTCGGAGGCCGCGAAGGCGGAGCCGAGGGAGGTGGCGGTGGTGGCGGTCGCCCTCGCTCCAGTGAAGGGGAATACGATGGCCCGCCTTCCGGTGGCGGGGGCAGTGGTTCCGGTGGCGGCTTCAAGAAGGCGCCACCTCCTGCGCGCAAGCCGCCCGTCGATCCCGACCTGGACGCGGCCGAGGACGACATCCCGTTCTAAACGAGACGGCAATTTTTAAGAGGCAGGCACTGGTTTGGTGCCTGCCTTTTTTATTTAGCAATTAATTCCGACTGCGGGCAGTCGGAAATCGCAACCCGTTGCGAGAGAGGTGCTTAATTCTCTCCCGGGATGTTCATCTCGAACACCGTTTCCGGTTCATCCGGCGAAGCCCCGGCGCGGGCCTGGAGGCCCAGCGTCTGATAGGCGCGCTCGAGAGCGACCGGATTGTTGCGCAGTTCGGGGAAAACGTTGACCAGACGCTGTTTGATCCAGCGCCGTGCCATCCCACGCTCGACCGGATGTAATTCCGGCTCGCGAGTGAAGGCGCGCTTGATGAGTTGAAGTAGTCCCGATTTCATAACTTCCCCTTATAACACAGCTTTTCCAAATTTCTTGGCGAAAATCGTGTGATAATTCTAATGGCTCAGACGATGAGTGACATCGGCGGGCGAGGAAATAGCCGCGCCTTTTCCGCCCAAAGACGCGCTACTACACTGAAAAGCGGCCTCTCAGACCGGCTCGAGCCCTTCCCCGGCGGGCAGGGACGCGAGGGCCGCCGCTTCACTCGTTTTCCCATCCAATAAACACGTGACCGTGAGGTCGCCCATCACGTTCATGGCGGTGCGGCAGCGATCCAGAAACCAATCCAGCGGCAGGAGCAAGGGGATGAATTCCACCGGCAGATGCACGGCCGAGAAGACCGCCATCATCGTCACCAAGCCCGCTTCCGGAATCCCCGCCGCGCCGGCGGAGGCGATGACGGACATGATGACCACCACCACTTGCTGGAGAAAGGAGAGGTGCATTCCCAGACCCTGCGAGATGAAGAGCGCCGCCATCGCTTCGTAGAGCGCCGTCCCATCGTGGTTGAAGGTGCCGCCCACCATCACCCCGAGGCTGGCGTTCTGCTCCCGCACCTTGATCTTGTCCCGGGCGGCGGCGAACGTGACCGGCAACGTGGCCGCTGAACTGGACGTGGAAAAAGCCGTGAGCAGTGCGTCGGCGCTGTGCTTGAGAAAGATCGCCGGCCGTACCCAGGAGCCGAACCGCAGCCGCACCAGGTAGAAGACCCCCTGCAAACCCAGCGCCACCAGCACCGCCCCCACGAAATTCGCCATCTTCAGTAGCGGCCCAAAACCTTGCGTCCCCACCGTGGCCGCGACCACGGCGAAAACCGCCAGCGGCACGAGGTGAAAAAGCCAGTGCAGCATCACCATGACCGCCTGGAAAAACGTATCGCAGAGCGCCGTCAGCGTGGCGACGCCATCCGTCTCCGCCGCCACGCCCACCTTGCGGCGCACGCCGCGGAGGGCGATCCCAAAGGCCACCGCGAGAGCCAGCACCGGGATGATTTCGTTCTCCCGGAAGCCGTCGATGAGGTTGGTGGGGATGAACTTCTGCAACAGGTCCTCGCCCATGTTGAAGGCCTTCTTGTCCGCCACCAGCGCCGTCCCTTCCGGTCGCAAGTGCGCCGTGGCTCCCGGCTGGAGGAGGTTCGCCACCAGCAGCCCGATGAGGATGGCCGCGATGGTATTCGTGAAGATGAAATAAAACAGCCGCATCCCCGACTTCCCGCTGATCGGCGTATGAATGATGGCATGCAGGATCGCGAGGAAGACCAAGGGCGTGGCCAGCAGCCGGAGGAGGGTCAGAATACTCAGGCTGATCGGCCGTAGCACCGCCGCCCCCGGCCCCCAGCAGTAGCCGACGATGAGCCCCAGCATCAACCCCACGAGGATCTTCACGAACAGAGGGATGCGACCGTAAAGACTCTTCGGCTCGGACGACAGATCGGGCGAAGCAATGGCAGACACGCCGGGACTAAATACTGATGTCGAACGACTGGGATAGCAAAAAGAGGGCAAACCGTTTTTGGCCAGCGGCGCGTTGGTAATCCGCTAGTTCAGATGAATGTTAAGGAGCCTAATGCTTCAGCCGGTGAGCGAGGTGCGCGGCGAGGAAGACGGCCCAGAAAATCGCCAGCGTGACCGCCGGTTTCCAAGATCGCTTCTGGGCGGAAGCCACCACGTCGCGCTCACGCAAGGCGAGGGCCACGAGCACGGCGAGAAGGCCCCAGGCGAGACTGGCGGTGAAGGGCGGATCGAAGACCGGCGGCAGGGTGGGAGATGCGCCGCGCCAAAACCAAAACCCGCGCCATTGCGCCGCTAATGGCTCGAGGGCGAGATCGGTGAGCAGAGCCAGCACGCCGACCCCGCCCGCCAGCGCCGCGTGGCCGAGACGCGGGAGGAAGCGCAACAGCGCCTCGCGCGCCCCGATGATTGCGGAGAACCAGAACAGCGGCAGGCCGAGCGGGACGGGTCCCAGCTTCATCCCGAGTGGAGCGCCGTAACGAATGGGACCGAGCGGAAACCCGGTCGCCGCACTCACCCAGGCCAGCGCGATGACGCTCCCGAGAATGAGCAGCGCCCAGCGTCGCGCGGTGGCGAGGCCGAGGCTCTCGACGAGGCTGAAATAGACATTGGCCGCCGCCAGCGTGATCCAGGCGAGATCGGCATGGGCCAGAAGCAAAACCAAGGCGGCGCGCAGATCCTGATTGGAGATCGATCTTTCCAGCGAGCCCTCGCCGATGCCGAAGCTCCACCCCGCCGCGCTGAGCAGCGAAACGAGGACGAAAAGAATCCACAGCCCGGCGACGAATGGCTCCAGCCCGCGGGCGAGGGGAGCGGGGCGGGAAGACATCGGCGGGGAAGAGACGGCGCGCCGCAGTTACTTCGGGTAGGCGTACTGCGTCAGGAAATCGACGATCGGTTGCGGGTCCTTGAGGCTGTGCGGGTGATGGTCACCGCCCGGCTTGAGGATGACGGAGACATTCGCGTTCGCCGCCTTGAAGCGCTCGACGAGGATCGCGGAATTCTCGGTATAGGGGACCACTTTATCGGAGTCGCCGCAGATGGTCAGGACCGGAATCTTTGCCGCGATGAGCGGGGCGAGGCGGTCGAGCGGGTTGCCCTTGAAATCCTTCGCCGTGTCCTCGGTGAGACCGTAGATCTCCAGCGCCTGCTGCCAGCAATGGGCGTCGCCCTTGCCGGTGCCTTTGCCGCCCGGCCAACTGCGGAGATCGAGCACCGGGGCATCGAGGTAAAGCGCCGCGGTTTTGTCCGGATGAGTCGCGGCGAAGTTCACCGCGTAAAGGCCGCCACGGCTGAAACCCTCGAGCACCGCGCGCGGATTCAGGCCGTAGGTCTTCACCACGTAGTCGTGAAACTGGTCCATCAAATCGACCGAAGCCGGCGAGCCGTACATATTGCTGATGCTGATGTAAGCGACATGCCAGCCGAGGCCGAGCAGCGCGATGTCGCCCTGCGGTTCATGGCCGAAAAATTCTGTGCGCCAGATCCAGGGGTTGCCCGCCGCAGGCGTCCTCGGCTTCACCACGGTGGCGTGATGGCCCGCCACATCGAATTCCAGTTTCTGGTAGCCGTTCCAGGTAGCAGGCAGGGGCGTGGGGCCGGGTTGTGGCGCTGTGGGGGGGGCGTCGGCGGCGAGGACAACGGGCGCGAGCGCAGCGGACAGGATCAAGGCGGCGAGGAGGGAGACGGGGAATCGCATGGGTGGAGGGCGTTTGGTATGGCGGGTGAAGCGCGAATGGTCAGGCGAAAAATCCTGCCGGGAGAAAGAGCGAGCATGCGGCTGTTCATCGCCGGCCACAATGGCGAGGATGCGGCACCACGCACACCGGCCCCATCGCGCGGGCGGCACGCTGATTCCCCCATATGAAACTCCCCACCCTTTCCCAAGTCTGGTCCGCGGCCGGTGCGGTCGCCCTGCTGCTCGGTGCTGCGGACGCAAAGGAGCCGACCTTCCGCGAGCCGCAGGCGCCGACGATTCCCCAGCGCAACTTCCCGATCATCAACTACGGCGCCAAGGGCGATGGCGCCACCCTGAATACGGCGGCCTTTCGCGCGGCCATTGAGGCTTGTGTGAAGGCGGGGGGAGGGCGCGTGATCGTCCCCTCCGGGGTCTTCATTACCGGCCCGATCGAACTCGCGAGTCACACGGCGCTGGTGCTGGAGAAAGGCGCGGTCATCCAGGCGTCCGATCAGTTTGCGGACTTCGGCCTGCCGAACCCGCTGCCCGCCAGCCAGGCGGAGATCGATGCGTTTCGCAAACAACTGCGGCCCCTCATCAATGGCGTGAAACTCGAGGATATTGCCATCCTCGGTGAAGGAATCATCGACGGGAACGGCGCCGTCTGGTGGGCCAAATCCGACAAAGCCGCCGAGCGCGCCGTCGCGGCCCGGCCGGTGGCCGCCGCCACCACCCTGCCCGCCGATTCCACCGCGGCGAAGCCGGCCGCCACCCCCACGCCGGCCAAGCCGCTCTACGTCCCGCGGCCTTACCTGATCACCCTGCGCAATTGCACGCGCGTTCATTTGCAAGGCGTCACGCTGCGCAACTCGCCGATGTTTCATTTCGTGCCGCACCATTGCAGCGAGGTGCTCGTCGAGGGGGTCACCATCAGCGCGCCCGCCGACTCGCCGAACACGGATGGCATCGATCCCGCCAACTCGCGCGAGGTGCTCATCCGCCGCTGCACCATCGACACCGGCGACGATAACATCGCGGTCAAAGCCGGCAATGTGGGCGGCGAGCCGACGGAAAACGTGACCGTGATCGACTGTAAATTCCTGCACGGCCATGGAGTCTCGATCGGCAGCGAAACGGAGGCGGGCGTCCGCAATTTCCTCGTGCAGCATTGCACCTTTGAAAACACCGGCACCGCCCTGCGCATCAAATCCGACCGCACCCGCGGTGGCGTCATCGAGAACGTCACCTACCGGGATATCACGATGAAAAACGTGGAGACCGCCATCACTCTCTCGCTCTTTTACGACGACCGCAAAGCCGCGCTCAAGCCCGAGGCCCGGCCAGTCACCGACAGCACGCCTCAGATCCGCAACATCCATTTCCTCAACATCACCTGCGAAGGCACGACCAGGAAAGCGATCGATATCGCCGGGTTGCCGGAGAGTCCCATCACCGGCCTGATCCTCGAAAATATCCACATCACCAGCGCCGCCGCCCCGCTCACCCTCCAGGACACCCGCAACCTGCAATTCCTCAATGTGGACGTGCAGAGCACGCCGCCCGCCACACCGCCGTCCGGGTGGTCGCGCTGACCTACGCCGAAAGCCTGTGTCAACAGCAAGGGTAATTGACCATTCTTAGCGATGTAGGAACGTACATCACGCATTACACGGTGAATCCAAATTGAGCCACTCCCGGTCTTCAGCGTGGACGCGCGGGCCGGTGTTCTGCTTCCATCCGGGTGAGGTACTTGTTTATGAAACACTCCCTGATTGCTGGCTTAGTCATCGCGGTTGTTGGTCTCAGCGCGGATTCCGCGTGGGCCGGGGGAAAAGTCGACATCCCCGCGGTCATCACCAAAGCCGACGCGGAGAAGATCCTCGGCGTGCCGGTGAAAGACGCGCAGGGCGGCAACAAGGAAGGCAAGGACGGATTCTACGATTCGGAATGGAGTTACGAGGGTGTCAAAGGAGGCAAGACCCTTGTCTTCGATTTCCTCATCGGGCCGCCCGGTCTCGCGGCGACCATGTTTTCCGTGCTCCCACCCGGCGGCGGCAAATCGACGAAGGTGGAAGGCTTCGGCGACAAGGCCATTTTCTATCACGACAAAACCGGGCTCGACATGATGAACATCCTCAAGGGCGATACCTTGATCACGATCGGCATCCATGGAATACCGGCCGCCGCCGCGCTCGAGCATGAGAAGGCCGCGGCGCGTAAAATTCTCGGCCGTCTCTAGGCTCATCGCTCTCCGCCAGCACCCTTCATGAAAACGTTCCCCCGCCAGAAAAGCATTCCGGCAATTCCCTGTCCATGACGGAGCAAACGCCCCTCTTGAGCGAACTCGAAAAGGCATTCGAGCGTAACGTTTTTATTATGATGCGTTATCGCTCTACCGACCATTTCAAAGAAATCGAAACAGCGATCCGGCAAACACTTTCCAGATACGGATTGATTGCGCGCCTCGCCAAGGACGCCGCACTCTCGGATGACCTCTGGGAGAATATCCAGCTTTACATGAGGTATTGCCGCTTCGGAATTGCCGTCTTCGAGGAGATCGACGAGCGCGAATTCAATCCGAACATCTCACTCGAGCTAGGATATATGTACGCCTTGAAGCGAAGATGTCTTCTTCTCAAAGACCGTCGCATGCCGCGGCTGCCGACCGATACTTGCGGGAAGATTTATCGTGATTTCGACACCTACCGTCTTTCCGATTCATTGGCTCAAGAGATTTCGGACTGGTGCAAGCGTGACTTGCGGCTCTCAGAACGATCGGAAGCCAATCCTGCCCAACCGTTCGGCACTCTTATCTTCGACAGCGATGCCGAAGATCCCGAATTCAGGGACTGGGGCGTCTATGATACCACGCGTCAATTCGAACACCATATTCGCTTGGTCTCAACCTCGGGGCACGACGATGGGCCGGGGGCGTCGTATGCGGTGCAGATTTCCGCCTCCGCTTCCGAGTCGGTGGGAGTAAACAAGAAGCTGGCGACACTCTTTGGTAGAGCGCGTTTTGCGTACAAAGCTGTCGAGTCCAGCGCCAAGGTGATTAATGTCTTTTTTACAATGATTCCCATGCAGCGTGAGCAGGAGGGGAGCAGCCTTCTGGAAGTCGGCGGAAGCCGGCAGTCTGACCCGGATAACGCCTATTCGCCCTATCGCAAGCGTTACCATATTCCGCACAGTCATATCGGTGATGACACCTGGCATGAAGCAGAGATCGAATTCGATTTTCGCGCATTGCCGGCTGCCGCCTATAGCATTTTTGCGGCTCGCATTAACGAGGGCTGTCCAAAACCGGGCGCCGGTAAAGTGCTCGTTCGAAGCATCAAGGTCATCTCTTATGAGGGGGCCGATTTTCAGAAGCAGAAAAGAGCGGAACCTCCGCCGAATTGCTTCCCATAGCGTTTTTTACCGATTTGGTTTCTGGTCGTCGATATCCTCATTAACCTGCTTGGCTTGAATCTTTTTCCGCCGTTAGGCTTAGGCGGATTGCAGATTTTGCGCGGCGGTTCGGCGATTCAACGGAAGAGATAGGCGCTCGTTCCTTGACGCGCTCGATCTTGTTTTCAAGGATGGCCGCTCCCTCCCATGAATTCCTATCCTAGCGCTTCCCCCGGTATCACCCGTCGTCACCTGCTCCGGCAGGCTTTTGCTTATAGCGCGGCGGCGGCCCTGGCGGGGCGCCTGCCCG
>NZ_JBDUCX010000391.1:0-3437 GCF_040003245.1 Chthoniobacter sp. | reverse complement strand
TCGGCCTCATCCCGATGCTCTTCGCGCAAGGCCCCGGCAGCGAAATCCAAAAGCCCCTCGCCGCCGTCGTCATCGGCGGCCTCATCAGTTCCACGCTCCTGACGCTTTTCATCCTGCCGACGCTCTACAAAGTATTCGAGCGCAAGTCAATCCCCGCGCCCCACCCACTCCCCGACCCGCCGGCGACGACCGAATTGATTGGAATTTAATTTCGCGACGTCCCTCGCAATCGACACGATTATTGGATGAGGCCAAACTGATCCCCAATCCGCGAACGAATTCAATGTGATGAGCAAAGCCTTTACGCGCGAGAACGACGATGCGGTGGAGGAGACTGCCTTTGCCAAGGCGGCGCTCCCGAGTGGCACGCGCAATTACATGACCGCCGATGGAGCCGAACACCTCAGGCGCGAACTGGCGGCCCTGCTCGAGCAACGGCGGCAGCAGGAACAGGATGCGGATGGCGAGGCCGCGCAAGACGAATTGCGCCGGACCAACGCCCGCCTCCAGGCCCTTTCCCAAAGACTGGCCGAGGCCGATGTGGTGACGATGTCGGATGGGCCAGCCGACGAGGTGCGCTTCGGGATGTTTGTCACCATCCGCGCCGATGATGGGACGGAGGATGAATACCGCATCGTCGGCGTGGACGAAGTCGATCTCGAGGCGAGTGGGATCAGTTGGCTCTCTCCGCTTGCCCAGACGCTGATTGGGAAGAAGGTTGGCGAAGTGGCCCGCTTCCTGGCCCCCGTGGGCGAGAAGAGCTTCCGGATTGTGAGCATCCGTTTGCCGCAGGCCGCCGAGTCCAACTAACAAAACGTTACGACCAGTGTCCTCTCCGTGGCCGATCTGTTTGTGGCGGCAGCAGTGCAAACCTGCGGAATCTCGGCAATAAACCGATGAGAGGTTCGATTCCTCAGCCGCCAACATTTTCTTGGGTGGGAAGCGGGTGGAGGGGAGCAACGGTCTCGTTACTTCGAGGATTTATCACCGCGCAGGATCGCCCAGACCAGTGCGCCCGCGCCGGCGGTCGCGCCGAGGAAAAAGAGAATCGCAAATCCGGGATAACCAAAGATCCGAAAGGTCGTCTCGACTCGCATGAGTAATGAGGCGCCCATAATCAATGCAGCGAGGATTAGGCCGAGCGTGATGCGGTTCGCGATCTTTTGCAGACCGGACATCAGCATATCCTCATCGATAGCATCGATGTTCAGGCGGAGCTTGTTTGTCGCCACGAGCTCGAGGAATTGATTCAGCCGGGTGGGAAGCTTTTCGACCAACTCCTTGGTTTCCAGGAGAGCGCTGAAAAAGGCGCCACTGTTCAAGCTTTTCATCGTCCGTTGATGAAAGATCTCGGCTGCGTGCCGGCGGATGGATTCGTTCGGATCGAAATTGGGCGCCAGTGTCCGTCCCACCAGGTCGAGGTTGAGCAGCGTCTTGCCAAGCATGGTCAACTGCGCAGGCACGCGAATGCCTGTGTCCGCCGCGATCAGCTTGATGCCGAGCACTTCGCGCCCGACCTGTCGCTGGCCGACGGTGGCGTCCTGCTGTTGGGTCACCAGCTCCGCGATGCGCCGGCGAAATTGCAATTCGTCGAAGTCTTCCTTCGCCTCTCCGATTCGCACGGCAATATCGGCCGCCTTGTCGCTTTGTCCCTCGGCGATGGCCAGCAGAAGCTTGAGCAACTGCTCTTGCAAAGTGCCGTCGATCCGCGCCGTCATTCCGAGATCGAGCAGGGCGATGCGTCCGTCATCCGTCAGGAAGACATTTCCCGGATGCGGGTCGGCATGGAAGAAACCGTCCACCAGGATTTGCTGGAGATAGGCCCGGAAAAGTTCATCGGCCAGCGCCTCACCGTCGATATCGAGTTTCGCCAGCGGGCCGACTTTCGTGATCTTCTTGCCCGCGATGTAATCCATCGTCAAAACACGTCCCGTCGAATAGTCATCGACCGGCTGGGGCACGATGATCTTCGAGAAGCCCGCCAGCTTTTCCCCGAGCAGACGCAGGTTGCCCGCTTCCAACCGGTAATCGAGTTCGCGCAGGAGCGACTTGCGCAGCTCCTCCACCATCCGGGTGAAACCATAGCGGCGCCCAGCGTCCGTATGGGCGTCGAGAATTTGCGCTACCTCGTGCATGGCGTCCAGGTCTTCCGAAACGCGTTCGCGAACGTGCGGTCGCTGCACCTTCACTGCCACGACGCGCCCGTCGCGCAGGACCGCGCGATGCACCTGCCCGAGCGACGCTGCAGCCATCGGCGTGCTCTCAAATTCCGAGAACGCCTTGGAAAGACGCGCGCCGATCTCGACCGAGACGATGGCTTCCACTTCGCCGAAAGAAAACGGCTCGACGTTGTCTTGCAGGCGGGCCAGTGCATCCATGTACGTGGGAGGAATGAAGTCGGCCCGCGTGGATATCAACTGGCCCAGCTTGATAAAGGTGGGGCCGAGTTTCTCCAGGTCATCCGCCAGCTCTTTCGCCGCCGGCGGAATGGTCGGCGCGGGGCCATACTCCAGCGGGTCATCAATAACCGGCGCCTGCCGAATCAGATCCCCGTGGCCGTATTTGGCGAGAAGGATGAGGACATCTTTATAGAGTTTGAGATGTTTGGGTTGCAAGGAAAGCGACATACGCCTGTTATTCGCGCGTCACTGGTGTGTCGCACGTATGCGTAGAGGGCAATCGCCGGGTCGACCGCTGTTTATTCATGCGGCATCCCGAACCGCGGCGTCCGCCTGCCGGCGGAGTGGCGAAGCTAATCATATGTAAACGAATCTCCTGTTGTGCGGATTGGCTTGCGCCTTGAGCGCGACAGCCACCTTGGTGGCCGATGAAGCAGTTACCAAAAGCCCGGCCGCCTCAAGCGACGGCGTGGAAGTGGGAATCGCCCGGCGCGATTGTGTCGCTGTGTCGGGAGCCGAGGCCTACGTCACACGCAACGGGGTCTCGGAAAAACTCGTCAAAGATTTGCAATTGCCCTCGGGGATCGTCGTGCGACCCGTTGGAACAATCATCCTCGCGAATCATACGGAATCCGCTTTGCACGGAATTACTCACGCCCGTCGGGCTCCGCTCTCAGCCGCGGTCATCCCGATTATAAAGCGCGCTATTTCGGAGACCCGCGCGCGCGCGACGCGGCCTATCATCAGGGAACCGTCTGGGGATGGTTGATCGGTCCGTTTGTCGACGCCTGGTTGAAGGTTCACCCGGACGACCGCTCCGGCGCACGCCAGTGGTTGCAAGGCCTGCTCGCTCACCTCAACGACGCCTGCGTCGGTTCCATGAGCGAAATCTTCGACGCCGAGGAGCCGTTCATTCCCTGCGGCTGCATCGCGCAAGCATGGACGGTTGCTGAAGTCCTTCGGTGCTGGGTGAAGACAGCGGACTAACCCGGATATTTCACGCTTTGAAATTCTCGCGTCGGCAGCGCCGCGCGATGT
>NZ_JBDUCX010000220.1:0-11626 GCF_040003245.1 Chthoniobacter sp. | reverse complement strand
ATACGGTGCATCCGAAGCGCTATGGAGTCGTGACGGTGGAAGGCGTGCCTTTCGCCTTGCCCGATCCGAGCACCACGCCCACCGGTGGGAACGTCATCGTGCTGAAGAACAGTGTGAACGAAACGACTTACGCGGGCACCATGCCGCAGCGCGTGGAGCTTCCGGTGGGCTATCGAATCGGCAATCTGCACTTTCTCGGCGGCGTTGCGGGATGGGGCGGCGGAGCGGACTCGCACAAACCGGCGATGAAGGTGAGCATCGAACACGCTGATGGACAGAAGCAGGTCGAGGAACTGTACACTGGCGATGTGTTCATCGACTACCCCAGCCGGGAGGATGTGCCTGGATCGAAGCGGGCCGACGGCGTCGTGATGAAGCATCATGTGCGTTATTTTACCCTGCCGGTCGCGAACCGCGCGCCGGTGACGAAAATCGTGCTGGAGAGCTATCTCAACGGCGTCTCGGCCACGACTCTCGCGATCACCACCGACAACGAACCACCGCAAGCACGCAAGAAGTAGGGCCGACGACGACGACACACGCTGGACAGTGGTGGATTGAACGTCGATTTTGGGCGAATGCAGATTTCGCTCGCCTACGGACGCGGCACGCTTGACGTCGAGTTGCCCGACGATCGCACCACGGTCATCGAGCCCACGCACGCGCCCGGCCTCGCCGATGAGCGCGGGGCACTCTTCGCCACACTCGACGCGCCCGTGGAGTCACCGCCACTACGCCAACTGGCGGTGGCCGGGAAGCGGGTGACCATCGTTCATACCGACATCACGCGACCGATGCCCAACGACCGGCTGATCCCGTGGCTGCTGGAGTATCTCGAAAAGGCCGGCGTGCGGCGGGAGGATATCACGCTGCTGAATGCACTCGGCACGCATCGTCCCAATACGCGCGAAGAGCTGGAAATGATGCTCACGGCGGAGGTCGTCGCGCGGTATCGCTGCGTCAATCACGAGCCACACAACGACGACGCGTGCGTGGCCTTTGGCACCACGCGCACCGGGGTGCCGGCGTTGATCAACCGCCATCTCGTCGAGGCGGATGTGCGGATCATCACCGGTTTCATCGAGCCGCATTTCTTTGCCGGCTTCAGTGGTGGACCGAAGGGAATCATGCCGGGGGTGGCGGCTTTGAAGACGGTGCAGAGTAATCACGGCGTGCACAACATCGGGGACCGGCGCGCGACCTTCGGGATGACGGTCGGCAACCCGATCTGGGAGGACATGCGCGACATTGCCCTGCGCATCGGCCCGAGTTTTCTGGTCAACGTGACGCTCAACCGGGAACGGGCGATCACCGGGATTTTTGCCGGCGATCTCATCGCGGCGCACCGCGCGGGCACGGAGTTTGTCCGCGCCAGCGCGATGCAAAAGGTGCCGGGCCTGTTCGATGTCGTGATCACCACGAACAGCGGTTACCCACTGGACATGAATCTTTACCAAAGCGGCAAAGGCATGCGCGCCGCGGAATTGATCGTGCGCGATGGTGGATTGATCATCATGGCGGCCGAGTGCCGCGAGGGGATTCCCGCGGGCAGTCCGCACGACCAGTTGATCCGCAGCGTGCCCAACGGCGAGGCGCTGCTCGCCAAGCTTGCCGAGCCGGGCTTCTCCTTCGCCGAGCAGTGGGCGGGGCAGATCCAGGCGCTCATTCAGCGACGCGCGGAAGTGCAACTGCACAGCTCGCTGGATGATGACACGGTACGCGCGGCGCACCTGATCCCCTGCCCTCACATCGCCGAGGCGGTGCGGGCGCGGCTGCGGCCCGACACGCGCATTGCGGTGTTGCCGCAGGGACCGCTCACCATTCCCTATGTGGCGAGGGATGGCGTCCACGCGTAGTCACTCGCGCGACGCAGGAGTGCCCGGCTTGACATCGCCCAACGTATCGCAGAGGACGGGAAATGGATAAAGCATTTCGCGCCTCGACCCTTTGGTTGCTGGTGCTGTTTGCGGCCCTGTCGGGGGCGCTGGTCGTCTGGCTCCCGACGCTCAATCGTCCCTTGGAGATGGATGAAGCCTTCACGATGGATGCCTATACGTCGTTTGGCTACTTCACCACACGGGCCGATCTCGCGGCCAAACCCCGCTTTTCTCTGGCGCAGACGGTCCACGGTCTCGCCCGTCCGCTGAGCAATTGGAAAAGCTGGAATGCGCACGTCGTCAGTTGCTGGGCGATCTCCATCGGGTCCTTCTTTCTCGGTTTCACCGAGCGCAGCGCACGCCTACCATCGCTCCTCGCCAACATTGGCGCGGCCACCTTGCTCGGAGCGTGGATCCATGCCCGCTGCAAATCCATCTATCTGGCCGCCCTCACCGGCATCGCTTTCTGCCTTTGCCCCGGCATTTTTCACTACGGCCAAACGGCCCGGGGCTTTGCCATGGGCCTCTTTCTCATGATGGTGAATATCGCCATGGTCGAGCGCTTGCTGCTCCGCCTCAAGCCCCATTGGAGCATGCTCGTGTTCGCCGCGATCAGCTACCTTCAGCTTCTCAATTTGATGTCCACGCTCTTCATGTGGTTCATCCCCGTGGGCGCGGCGGTCTTGCTTTGGTTGCTGATGAAAAAGGACGACGCTGCCGCTTCCTCGCAGTCCGTCACCCGGGAAGCAGCGCTCATCGGCTGGATCGGTGGAGGCGCTTTGGCGGCGATCGCGCTTGGCCAGTTTCTGCTCGATCGCTGGTCCGTGCTCGCACACGAACAATCGCGTTATGGGCTGACCGCCAGCAATATTCATGAATTCATCGCGCAGAGTGCTGCGATCACCCGTTACGTGCTTCCTGGTTGGTGGGTCGCGGTCGGCGTGCTTGGGCTATTCGGCTGGCTCATCACTTGCATCCCCAAGCAGCGCCACTGGATCGGCTGGGCAGCGCTGGGCTCCGTGGGCTTGACGCTACTCTACGCCGTGAAATCCGGGAAGTTACCCTACGAGCGCAACTGTCTGTTGTACGTGCCCCTTTTGTTGATGGGCGTCGCTTGCGTTTGGGCGTGGTCCCGCTCCCTGGCCCGCTCCGCGAACCTCGCCATTCAAGGCGGCATCATCTGCGTGCTGCTGGTGGTGATTGCCACCTCTCTCAACCCCCAGCGCCTCCTGAGCTTGTTTCGCACTGACATCAGCATGGGCAACGTCTGCGCCGCGGCGACCCGCCAATTGCAGCAATCGGGCGCCACCCCGGCGACTACCCTGGTCCTGCAGCCCTTCTATGCGGATGTGGCCGGTCTCACCCGGCTCTACCTCCCCGACAGCGACGCATACTACGTGCCCTCTGGAAAGGACGAACAGGTGCAGGTGATCATGCCGGTCGATGCCAGTGCCGAAAATTCCGGCTTCAATTGCCCGAATTTCCGGACTCCGGGCATTTACATTTTTCATCCGCTGCCGGCGTCGTGGTCGCAGTATATCACCCAGCGCGATGCGGATTCTGAAACCGCAGTCTATTCCGTTCCAATGCGGCGCGAGACCCAACTCCCGACGAGCATGAGCGGCGCCCCCCTGGCAATCGTCGCTTGGGAAGGCGTGATCAAACCCCGCTTCGACGCGCCTCGATTCATCGTGGCGAGCCTCAAGGAACATGAGGCGAACTTGAGCGCCGACTATCTGCTCCGCACGGTCGGGAGCAAGACGGTCGTCTATTTTCTCGTCGCCAGTGACACCGACCTGCAGATCATCGGCCAGATCATCGCCAGGCTGCAGGAGGAAGGGAGCGGGGAGACGTTCTACTTCCGGGAAGACTCGAAGAAATAATTAAAAGCGCGATCCCGGCGCGCGGGGACACACGCCCTACACCACACTCGTTACTTCTCGCCGAAGGCGAAGAGGTGCTTCTCGGTGCGCAGGTAGATGTGGCCGTCGAGCAGGGCGGGCGTGGCGTAAACTTGCTCGCCCATTGCGTTGCGGGCCAACACTTTCAATTGCGTCGCGTCTTGGCTGGCGTCGATGACGACGACCGTGCCTTTTTGGGAGGCGACATAGACGCGTCCGTCGGCGGCGACGGCGGAACTGTAGTAGTCGCCGGGAGCGTCGAGTCGCTCGGCCTGATAGATCGTCTGGCCGGTGCGCTGGTCGTAGCAGGAAGCGAGGCCGCCATTCTTGATGGCGTAGACGCGGCCCTGGTAGCAGAGCGGCGAGGAGACGTAAGGCAGATGGCGTGACACGGTCCACAGCACCTTCGTCTTGGTGATGTCGCCGTGGCCGCCGGGCTGGATGGCGAACAACTGGTTCACCGCTTGCGCGAACATGTCGCGCATGTGCTCATACTCCTCGCGGGTCACGTGGCCGTCCTTGTTCACGTCCATTTGCGAAAAGCGGCTCTTGACCGGTCCAGGTGGAAACTCGTCCACGGTGAGCAGGCCATCGTGATTGAGATCATTGGCGGCGAGGAATTCATCGAAGGGCGCCATCGTCACGCGGTCGCCGTCATCGCCGCCGACATTCCAGCTCGAGACAAGCAGCATCCCGTCACCCGCCACCGGTGTCGCGTTCGATACGCGGGCGGTACCCTGGCAGGACCAAAGCTCGTGGCCATCTTTCACGCCATAGCCCCTCACCCAGAGCGAACCGGCGACGACGAGTTCCTCTCCCCCGTCGTGCTTCCACAAGAACGGCGAGGAGAAGCTGCGCAGAAACTCCGGGCGTTCCGTGCGCCAGACCTGCTTCCCGGTGGCGGCGTCGACGGCCAGCAGATACGAGCCCATGTCCTGATCGCAGACGACGATCAACTTGCCATCGGCCAGGATCGGCGATGCGCCAGTGCCAAACTCGACGATCGGCGTCGGCAACGGGTGGCGCCATTGCTCGTGGCCGTCGAGGTCGTAGGCCAGCAAGCCGAACGAACCCAGATACACATACACGCGCTGGCCATCGGTGCAGGGCGTCGGCGAGGCCGGGCTGGCGATGCGCTGGATGGGCTCGATTTTCTCCGCCGGAGCGACGGCCCGCCACAGCTCGTGTCCATCGGTGCGATCGACGCACAACGTCACGAGCTTCCCGTCGTCCAGCCCCGTCAGGAAGATCCGGTTGCCGAGGATGCATGGCGACGAATGCCCAAAGGGCACATCGATCTTCCACAGCACATTCTTCTCCGGGCCGAATTCCACCGGCGGTTTCCCCGTGCCAATGCCCAGCCCACCCGGGCCGCGAAACTGCGGCCAGTCGGTGTCTGCGCCGAAGGCGGAAGCAGACATCACCACCGCCGCCACGAAGGCGACGCATCTACTTCGAAGGGGCTGCATTTTCTTCATGATCGAAATACGGATTCAACCCTTTCAGGGTAGGCCGCGTTGTGGTTGTTGGCACCCAGGGTAGCTCGTTCCTCGCAACCTTGGGCTGGATGATGAAACGCCGTTGGCGTTGGTGCGGCGAGCGGCACCAGCGACAGGACACGACACGAGCGCCAGGACACGGCGTGAAATGGGGGAGCGGATCATGCGCGGCCGATGGAAGCAGATGCGCGCTTAGTCGGCCAGTGCCGCGTCGATCATGGCGCGGCGTTCGGCGGGAATGGCCCAGCGCTGGCGGTGATCTTCGTCGAGGGCGTGGAGCGGATCGAAGTAGAGGAATTTCTTCCCCGGCTTCACGCTCGGGCTGGCGAAAACGCTCACACCCGTCGCGGAGTCGTAGCGCTCCGGGCTGTGCACGTCGCGCTTGCCGCCGCCACCGGGGGCGTCGAGGACGAAGGACGGCGTGTTGAAGCCGGCGGTGGCTCCGCGGACATGTTTTTCCAGGCTCTGCGCGGCGGAGAGCGGCGTGCGCAGGTCTTCCACGCCGGGCACCATGTCGTGCATGTAGACGTAGTAAGGATGAATGTTCACGTAGCTGAGGCGGCGCGCGAGCAGGGTCATCGTCGCGGGATCATCATTCACCGTCCGTTGCAGCACCGTCTGGCAGCGGACGTGGATGCCGCGCTCGACGAGCACGTCCATCGCGTCCTGCGTGATGCCGGTGATTTCCGCCGGATGATTGAAGTGCGTGTGCACGACCACGTCCTTGTGCAGCGAGCGGCCGAGCTCGACCACGCGGGTCAGCGCGTCGGTCCAGGCGTGATCGCTGAGGATCTTCTGCGGCAACACGCAGAGGCCTTTCGTCGCGTAGCGAATGCGCCGGATGTTCGGCATCTTCAGCAGGCGTTCGCCGATGAGTTGCAGATGGTCGGCCTTGAGATTGTAGCTGTCGCCGCCGGAGATCACGATGTCCTCGAGATCGGGCTGATTGGCGATGTAAGTGAAAGCCTGTTCCCAGCGCGCGAGACTGGTCTTGAGGGCGAGCTTGGCCACGCCGGGCGCGTCCGAACCCACGGCGTAACTGCGCGTGCAGAAGCGGCAATAGACCGGGCAACTGAGCTGCGGAAGAAAGAGCGCCTTGTCGCGGTAGCGATGCGTGAGGCCGGGCACCGGGGAATCCTCCTGCTCATGCAGCGAGTCGAATTGCAGCATCGGGTGATCCGGCTCCTGCTGCGAGCGCAGCGGGAGAAACTGCGTGCGGATGGGATCGCGGAGCGGATCGCTCCAGTCGATGAGGCCCAGCAGGTAGGGCGAGATGCGCAAGGCCATGGGCGCATGAGCGAGGGCGGCCTCGAGATCCGCGTAAAAGCCCTCGGGAGCGAGCGCGCCGAGCGTTTCCTGGAGCTGGCGCGGGTTGGTGACGGTGTGTTTGTTTTGGAACGTGTGAGTCCGGAATTCTTCCGCGCTCACCTTTGCGTAAGCGGGGACGCCGCGCCAGAACTCGTCGCGGCGGAGAGCACGATGATCGGACAAAAAAGCCCGACTCGGAGGCTCGGCGGAGGGGGTGGCGGAAGTCGGCGGGTCGACGTGAGCGGTATCGATGAACATAGAGGCAGTGGTACTGGTGTTGGTGGTGTGGTGAGAGATTCGCGCGAACCTGCGCGAACGGCGGTAGCCGTCGCTATCGAGAAACCATGATATCCGTGAACCGAAGCTGAAGCATTTGGGTGCTTTGGGAAGCGGTGTTGGACTGGGAACATCTCACGGGCCGTGGCCGGTTGTCAAATTGGTGGGGTGAAACTCCGGGAAATGGCCATTTTTGCCCTCTAAAAGGCCATTTTCCGCAATGGAGCCAATGGAGCCCACCGGGCCAATGGGGCCAATGGAGGCAACAGAAGCGGAAAAGGGCGTTTTTTCAACAGAAGGAAACGAACGGAGCGAAGGGGTGAATAAGGGGGCGGAGACAAGTCATTCGGATGGGTGCGATTGGGTGCGATTGCCTCTGTGGAGGGAGGGCCAAAGAGCCAAGTGCCAAGTGCCAAGTAGCCAGTAATCAGTGATGCCAAAGTCATCGGATGGGTGCGATTGAGTGCGATCGCCTCTGTGGAGGAATGCCAAGAAGCGGGAGCCAAGAGCCAAGTGATCAGTCATCGGTGCAGGGAGTCAGGGTGGGGTCGCATTTCTAGGGTCGGAACTGGTCGGAACTTCTCGGAACATCAGAGTAAAGGGGGCTGAGCCGCGATGGGAGAACGCAGGAGCGGCCTGGCTACTGCCCACCGCAGAAAGGGTCGCCACTTGGCTCTCGAATCCTGGCTCCTGGCACTGCTGCTTCGCCGACGCGAGGACGCGTCCGTCCGGGAACGCGGCGGATTGCTTCGCTGATCTGGGCATGGCATCTGGCTGCATTGGAAACGCCTTTCCTCTCCACAACCCGGGCCGATAAATCTCGCACGGTCACTAGTCGTCCTTCTCACCCCAATTGGCATCACACAGGCTAGCAAAGTGCGGGAATATGTCAAGTCGACGGCGCGAACGCTGATGCTCCCTTGTCTGGAGTGGCGCTCCTCTGCATGCTCGCACTTTTCGACCAACTCCGATTCACTGCTCCCCAACTAGCCGAGGATTTCGTTTCTATGACGACGCTGCGCCTGACTCAATCCGATATCGGACCCGGCAAATATCGTGTCGAAATCTCTCTTGAGCGCGATGGATATCCACGACAAATCGCGACAGCTGACTTTAGCTATTCGCTCACTGCACAAGATCGCGAAGACCTGCGCTGGTATCTTGAGGATTACCTGCAACACACCGCAGATCCCGCGCCACAGATCGCAGCACGTATCGAAGGACGCATTACAGAAATGGGCGTTGGGCTTTTTAAGGCGCTATTTTACGCCAATGACGATGCGCGCGACTTGTGGGCCACGCTGCGTGATCGGTTGAGTGACACCCGGGTGGAAATCATTACCGGCGTGCGCGAAGCGACGGCGTTGCCGTGGGAACTATTGCGCGATCCGAAAACCAATGCGCCGCTAGCCGTACGCACCAGCGCCTTCGTGCGCACGGCCCATCAGACCGCAAATCGCCCGAATCTGCAACAGAGCCCCGCCGGACCGATTCGCATACTGCTTGTGATTTGCCGACCGAACGGCGATGAAGACGTGCCGTTTCGCTCCGTCGCCAGTCGTCTTGTCAAGGGCCTCGGCGAGAGCGTTCGCGGAGCGTTCCATCTCGACGTATTACGCCCCCCAACTTTCGAGCAATTGGGCAAAGTTCTCCGCGCCGCAAAAAAGTGTGGCAACCCATACCACGTCGTCCACTTCGATGGGCATGGTGCGTATATCGAGGGGACGAACGCTGGCGACGCTTCCGAATTTCTTCGCCAACTGAGCCCGCTGATGCTCAGTGGCGTACGCGCTGGATCGCATGGCTATCTAGTTTTCGAAAATCCCGCATTTAAAGGCAATCATCAGTTGGTCGATGGGACGGCGTTGGGACAGCTTCTTGTGGAAACAAATGTGCCCGTGCTGGTTCTTAATGCCTGCCGCTCAGCGCACGCGGAGACGCCACCAGAACCGAATCACACAGCGGAGAACACGGATACAAAATCCAGCGTGAATGAGGACATTCACGCAAAGGTGCGAGCATTTGGCTCATTCGCACAGGAGGTGGTCGACACAGGCGTCGCGGGCGTGGTGGCGATGCGTTACAACGTGTACGTTGTCACTGCTGCGCAGTTTGTGGCTGATCTCTACGAATCACTTGTAGCTGGGCTAGCGCTAGGTGAAGCCGTCACTCTCGGCCGCAAGCAACTCGTAGCCCAACCACTGCGCGAGATTGCCTACACACCACGCCCCTTGCAGGACTGGATGGTGCCCATCGTTTATGAAGCCGCGCCGGTGGTGCTATTCTCTAAACCAGTTCAAAAGCCCGAATTCAAAATCACCGTCAGCGCCGACGCCGTCGCACCCGCCTCGGGTGGCCTGTCGAGCGAGTTGGAAGTTCGCCCGGATGCCGGTTTTTTTGGACGCGATGAGACGCTCCTTGCTCTTGACCGCGCGTTCGATACGCAATCTATTGTGGTTCTGCATGCCTTTGCCGGGAGTGGCAAGACCTCCACTGCCGCCGAATTTGCTCGCTGGTATCACCTGACCGGCGGCATCAAAGGACCAGTTCTATTTACGTCGTTCGAGCAAAAAACGACGCTATCGCAGGCGCTGAACGAGGCTGTTGGTCGCGTTTTCAGCAGTGCCCTGGCACAATCGGGCGTCCATTGGCTGGCGCTGCCAGATGAGGCACGCCGCAACGTGGCACTCCAAATCCTCGCGCAAAATGCGGTACTCTGGATTTGGGACAACGTCGAACCCATTGCGGGATTCCCAGCGGGCGCACCATCGAGATGGAGCACCTCAGAGCAGCAGGCATTGGCCGATTTTTTACGTGCGGCGCGGGGCACCAAAGCAAAGTTTCTGCTAACCTCTCGCCGCGACGAACGCGGCTGGTTGGGCGACTTGCCTATGCGCATTGAGATGCCACCAATGCCGATGCAGGAACGCGTGCAGCTGGCACGAGCGCTTGCACAAAAAAGTGGGCGGCGGCTTACAGAGGTTGCAGACTGGATACCACTATTGCGCTTCACACAAGGGAACCCGCTAACCCTCACAGTACTGGTCTGCCAAGCACTACGCGATGGTCTGCAATCGAAAGAGCAAATCGAAATATTCGTCGCCGCTGTGCGCGCGGGAGAAACGGCATTTGAGGATGAAAAGAGCGAAGGGCGATCTAAATCTTTGGGTGCCTCACTAGACTACGGTTTCGAGCATACCTTTAACAAAAGGGAGCAAAGACAGATTTCGCTGCTTTATTTGTTTCGTGAATTCGTGCAGGCAAGCACATACGGATGCATGGGTGACCCAGCAAACGACTGGCACCTCCCAGAATTACACGGATTGAGCCGAGAAGAGCGGATCGCGTTACTTGACAAAGCATCAGAGGCGGGACTCCTCACGTCGCATGGAAAGGGCAATTATTCAATACATCCCATCCTTCCTTGGTTTCTAAAAAGGCTCTTTCACAAGAACTATTCAAACGATGAGACGCGGGCGACGCGGGCATTCGTGGAGTCAATCGGGATTCTCGCGGCACTTTGCTACAATGCCTTTTTGAAGGAATCTAACAAAGTCCAAATCATTCATGTTCTTGCGCGGCAAAAGGCCAACATTCTAAATGCTAGGCGACTGGCGCTTTCCAACGGATGGTGGGAAGCATTGATACGCTGCATGAGGGGCTTACGTTTTCTTTGTTCGGAAACCGACAATGAAGCTGAGTGGAAAGCTTTGGTAGAAGAGATCGTTCCGAGTTTCGTCGATCCGAAAACAGATGGCCCATTGCCCGGACGCGAAGATGGGTGGACGTTCGTTACTGAATACCGAGTTCCGTTGGCTTGGGAAGAGGGACGCGTCAATGACGCCGAACGATTGCAACTTCTACAAGTTGATTTCCAAAAGAGGATCTCGAACGCTGCGGAGATACAGGAGCCCTCCAACTTGTCATCAACCCAACGAGTGAAAGTAGAGAATCTGGCGGTTTCGCTTCAAGATTTAGCCAGAATTCAAAAAGGGAAGGGAGATCCCTCGTGCGTCGATACCTATAAAATGGCCCTCGATTTACACGCTAAAGTAGCGAATTTACCGGGGGTGGTTTTGTGTGCTCAAAGTCTAGCACAATCATATTTGGACGTGCCCAAATTGCGCGACCTCGCGAAAGCGGAGCATTGGTGCCGGTACGCCATCAACAACATTGAGAAATCAGATAGTCGGAATCTCTCTACGTGTTTTAACCAGCTTGGCACCATCGCATACGACAGCTTTATGGAGGCCTTTGTGAGCCAAGCGCAAGACGACGAGCGAAAGCGTCATTTAGAGAATGCTTTGAAAGCATATCTAGAGGCTCTCGAACGTTTGCCATCTTACGCCGTCGGCGCGATTGGACAGGTCCAAGATCGACTCGCAACCGTTTATTCTTATCTCGGGGACATCGAACAATCTAAATCGCATTTCGCCGCCGCGATTTACGCGCTAGAGAAGACGGGGCAGGTGGGCGCCGCCGCCAGGACGCGCCTAAATTTTGCCGTAGCGCTCTTAAATTCCGGGCGCTGGGACGACGCATTGATTTACGCCCGCGCCGCATTGCAAAACTACGAATCCCTCGACCAAGTGGATGCAGTAGACATAAAGACTGCAAAAGAACTGATTATCGTAATTGAGCAACGACCGTGGGAAAAGAAATGACTTACAGCGATCCTGCGATTCGGAGTCGCTTGCTCTGCCAATTGAGCTAACCCGGATATTTCATCCTTTCTGCAAAAAGTTAGCGAAGTCCCCGCGGTAAA
>NZ_JBDUCX010000219.1:0-11643 GCF_040003245.1 Chthoniobacter sp. | reverse complement strand
GTCGAGGAACTGGGCAACGAAGTCGGCGACGAGGCCCTGCTCGACCGCGTGACCAACATGGTGGCCGTGGTTCTCTTGCGCCTTTTTCGCGCAGCGGCCACCGCCGAGAGCGGCCCACAGCAACGTCAGGCGGTGCTGGAGCTGGCCCGCGAAATGGCCCGCTTGCGCCGAGGCGATCATCAGCGCCAGCACCTGCGCCTGCTCACGGAGCGGGAACGCCGAGCCACTCCCTCGGAATACGAGCTCAACCGCCTGACGCAAATCGAGCTCGAGCGCCAATCCGAGCAGGAAGAGGAGACGTTCAGCCTGCGGGCCGATTCCTTGCGCGCGGAATATGTCGTCGGCCGAAAAAACGGGATGCTCACCCCGGAACGCCAGGCGTGGATCGAGGGGTTCTTCGACGCCAATCCCGGCTTCGTTGACCCGCGGGAGGAGTTCGATCCCGTCGACGAGGCGCAGGACAAGGTCGAAGGGGAAGGCCGTCCGCAGCCGCAGCAGAAAGCGCGCGGCAAGGCCCGTCCGAAACCGCCGGAAAGCACCGCCCAACACCCCGCCGATCCAGTGTAATCGTGCCCAGTCGTGCCTGATCGTGCCGGAAATTTTTTGCGAGGCTGCCCTTCAGTGCCGGTGGGGGGTGCACGGAGTGGCGCCGCCGAATTCATCCAGCCGATCGACACGAGCCATTCCGATAAAGGCAAATTCAGGTGCCTTTAGGCAGTGTTCACGAAATAAGGGGGATGCCGCTCGAGCTCCGGACCAAGGCGGCGCAGCCCGATTCGTACCGGACGCACATGCGTTTCTGCAGTCTCGCGCCGCACCGCTACTTCTTAAAGGGCGCGCCGTCGGGGTGGCCGGCGGCTTCGAAGTAGGCGAGGAGATCGAGGATTTCCTGTTTGGTCAGCATGCTCAGCAGGCTGGGCGGCATGGGTGAGACCTTCGAGACTTCGCGCGACTGGATGTCGGCTTTGTTGATCTCCTGCATGTCGGGGGCGAGCATCGTGGGGCGGATGATGATTTTGTCGGCGGTCTCCGAAACGATGCGGCCGGAAACGGGAGTGCCATTTTTCAGGACGATGTCGGTGTTGGCATACTGCTCGGAGATGACCTTCGACGGTTCGAGGATCGACTCGAGGAGATCGCGCCGTGAGAAGCGGCTGGAGATGGCGGTGAGCTCGGGGCCGACGGAACCGCCTTCATCGCCCACGCGATGGCACATCAGGCATTGCACGGCGAAGACGGCATCCTGGCCTTGGGCAAAATTGCGGCCGTGACCGACTTGATCGAGATCGGCTTCGAGGTCGGCCATCTTCCAATCCTGCACGAAGGCGCGTTGCTTTTTCGACGTCCGCAATTTCGGCAGCGGCTCCGCCCACAGATCCAGAGTGGACTGCACACCCGCGAGTTCCGCTGGCGGGACGGTACCCACGGCGGTACGCCGCACTTTGACGAGGAAGTTATTAAAGCTCGCGCCGTCGCTGTATTCACGGCCGGCCTCGGCAAACCAGCGCTGCGTGTAGTCGGGATGCTGGGTCGCGTTGCGCTTGACGGTCCACCAGGTGAAGTACTGGCGGCGCAGCTCGGGAGTCCAGCCGGTCGCGATGGTGCGGAGGGCGACGATGTAATTGAGCTGCTCTTCCTGAGTGGGCGCGGCGGCGAGCAGCTTGAGCGTGCGGGCAATGGTGTCGGGCGCATCCAGTGCGAGGAGGATCTGGCAGAGTTCGCGGTTGAGCGCGACGGTGTTCGCGGGATAGAGCGGGCTGAGTTCCGCGATCAGCGGTGCCGTCAGGTCCGTGGCGGGCCGGCCCTGGCGGCTGAGGGAGACCTCAATCACCCGCAGCTTCTCCAACTGCTGCGCTTCGCTCTTGATCTGCGAGAGCGGAAACTTCGCCAGCGCCTTGAAAAGGTCGGCCTGGGATTCGGTGCCACCCAGGCGCGCCACGGAGAGCAGCGCGGTCAGTGCGGCGGCGGGATTCGTCTCAGCCAAGGCACGCGCCTTCCACTGCGTAATGGGCTGGCTTTCGATGGCAATGCGGGCGGTGTAGCGCAAAAAGCGGTCGGTGCTGGCAAGCTGCGGCCAGGCGAGATCCACGGCCTTCGCATCTTCATGGCCATGGAAGGCCTCGAGATCGTGGCGCACTGCGCGGGCGTCGCTGCCTTTCGTGTCGTGCAGGTCGGCGGGCGTCGTCGGCTCCGTGCCGGTATAGGTCACGCGGAAGAGAGCGCCCTGGGTATGCCGCCCGCCGGTGGTGAAATACATCGCGCCGTCCTCGCCGACGAGGACACCGGTCATGTTGAGCGGCGTCTTGCCGCCGGCATCGTGGAGCGATTTCGGCGCGACAAAATTTTCCCACGTGCCGCCGTAACTGGCGCCGTCGGGAGTGAGATGCACGGCAATCAGCCGGCCATAGGTCCAGTCCTCGATGTAGAAGGCGCGCTGGTATTTGGCGGGGAATTTCGCACCGTCGCCGAAGACAACTCCCGTGGGGCAACCGATCCCGATGGTGACCGTCGCGGGCAGACTGTCCTGGTAATACTCGGGCCATTTGCTGGCCCCTTCGCGGAAGCCGTGATCCGCGCCGCTGATCGCATGGAAGACGCGCACGGGCCGATACCACGGCGTGCCCCAGTCCCATTCCATGTCGCTATCGAATCCGAAAAGCTCTCCGTCGTGATTGTAGGCCACGCAGTAGGTATTGCGCTCGCCGCTCGCCACCAGTTCGCAATGGCTGCCGTCCGGATCCAGGCGCACGACAAAGCCACCCGGAGGCTTGCGGCCCGCGCCGAAACCGTTGCCATCTTCCGCGCGGGGCAGCACCAGATCATCCGCGTAATTGCGATGCGGCGATGTCGGCAGCACGTCCTCAGGCACATCCACGAAATTACCGCAGACGATGTTGAGATGCTTCTTGTCGGGGTTCAGTAGAATGGCATGCGCCCCGTGGTCGCCGCCGCCGCCCTTCCATTCCCGCAGCAACTCGACCTGATCGTAGGCGTCATCCCCATGAGTGGAACGGCAGCGCCAAAGGCCAAAGACTTCATGGCCATCCGGGGCATTGCCGCGGCCATTGATGTAGAGGCTGTCGAAGGCAAAGAGCATTCCCATCACTTCGCCGAGGGGGATCTTGAGAATCTCGGCCTGCACCACCTGCCCGTCCTTGATCGTCAGCCGGGAGATCGGCTCCTTCTTCTCCGCGCCGAGCAGCAGACGTCCTTTTGGATCCTTCGCGATCGAAAT
Organism: Chthoniobacter sp.; assembly: GCF_040003245.1. Lineage (NCBI taxonomy): Bacteria > Pseudomonadati > Verrucomicrobiota > Spartobacteria > Chthoniobacterales > Chthoniobacteraceae > Chthoniobacter > Chthoniobacter sp. Next base: position 8,408 of record NZ_JBDUCX010000219.1, on the reverse strand, counting down.
CCAGGAGCCCTCGGTCGCCGCATCCGCGGTGCGGACCAGCTCTACTTTGAAATTCGGAAGCGTATCGAGCGCCTCAGGTTTGGCCGCCTCGCCCTTGGCAAAGAGCAAGGTGGAAGTCGCCTGCACCAAAGAGAAGGCGAGGAGGATTGAAAAGCGCTGGGGATTAATCATGGGCGGGATGAGTGAACGAATTTGCGACGGTAATCGCACCCTAACGAAATGGCGGAGAGTTCCATTTCTTAGTGACTGTCTGAAAGTGAACGCTTTCCCCGCGTGTCATTCTGAGCGGAATGTAAAGCAGTCGAAGAACCCCGCCGAACAACCAGCGATCGTCTTTGGTAGAGCGACGGGGTCCTTCGACTTCGCTCAGGATGACACCGAGAAGGGAGCGGAAACTACTTCAATGTCCTCAGACGAGCCGGGCCAGTTCTGCGGGCAGTGGCGATTCGAAGCGCATTTCCTCCTTCGTGACTGGGTGCAAAAAACGCAGCGTCCAGGCGTGAAGACCGAGGCGTTTGGCGGGGTCGGTTTTCGCGCCATATTTGGCGTCGCCCACGACCGGACAACCGGCGTCGGCAAGGTGAACGCGGATCTGGTGACGGCGTCCGGTCTCGAGAGTCAATTGCACGAGCGTCCGCCCGCGGTTCCGCTTCAGGACACGGTAATGAGTGACGGCGTGCCGGGTGTTCGGGTTGCGCGGGACGCTGAAAACTTTGAAAGGATTGGTCTCGTCGAGAAAGGATCGGAAGATGCCCTTGTCGTCGGGAAGATTGCCTTCCACCACCGCCTGATAGCATTTCTCCGCCTTGTCCCAGCCCGTTTGCAGGATGGTCTTCGCCTCGGGAGTCTTGGCGAAAACCATGACGCCGCTGGTCTCGCGGTCCAGCCGGTGCACGATCCAGATGCGTTCCCGGGCGCGCTCGTCGCCGCCCCGGAGGTAATCGGTGAGCTGGAAATAGGCGGTCTTTTCCTGCTCGGCCTCGCTGGCGATGGTGAGAAGATCCTCCGGCTTCTCGATGACGATAAGTGAGGCATCCTCAAACTGGACCTTCATGTCATCGCCGACGATGGTGCCGGGCGTGGCGAATCGATCGGAGCGAATCGCGACCACATCGCCCGGTTTCAAGGGGTGGTTGAATTGCGTGATGGCGCGGCCGTTGACCATCACGGCCTGGTGTTTCAACCACGTGCGGACCTGCTTTTTTTTGGCGGTGGGCCAGGCGGCGAAGAGATAAGGCAGGAGTTCCGCCGGTTGATCGACGGTACGCGGTTTATACATTGGAAGAGAGCTTATCCGCGCCATGCGGATCTTTTACGAGGTCGAAGACCAAATGGTCATTTCGGCAATTGCTTCCGGCACCACTCATTTTCGAGCAGCGCAGCGCAGCCGGCCAACAGGGCGTCTTCGGCCGTCGACTCGGGGGCCGGCTGCTTGAATCCCACAAAGCTGGCCCCGCGATGCGTCCATTGCACCTCATAGCCTCCGGGGCCATCCGCACCGATTCTCACGGTCTGGTAGGCGAAGCCCGCGGGCTTCGCCCACGCGAGAAAGCGTTGCGCTATCTCCTCATGCTTTCGCTCCAAACCCGCTTCCGCTTCGGCGGCGAGAAACGTCGGATCGCGATGCCCGGCACGCACCCATTCCAGCACCACGCTTCGTGCTCGATGGAGATGGCCTGGCATATCCAGTTCCCGTTATCGAAGGGTTGCCGGAGCGGCAAGAACAACCCGCACGTTCGCTCAGTGCTCGTGTCGTTTCACCTCGTGCCGCAGGCATTGCACGTAGTCCTGCAATTGCCGGCGCATGGCCTTGAATCCATCGTGGATCGCCACGTAGACATCCTTGTGCGGCGCTTCGATCTCCTGGGCCTTGTGCGGGCGCACCTCGACTTCCTGCTCCAACATGGCGCGGCGCGTCGGATTATGCGCCACGACGAGTTCCTTGCCCGGCACGCTCAATTCGATGTGGATATGGAACGGCTCACCGTGGCGATGATGTTTTTGCGGCGCTTCGATCACCACGGCGCAACTCGTGATCCCGTCGAAATACTTGCACAGCTTGTCTGTCTCTTCTTGAACCCGCGCGGCAATGGCATCGGAAGGCACCATGTGGCGGAAGGTGGTTTTGGCGGGGATGGTCATGGTTTGGTCTTTCATAAAGTTGTTAAAGGGGAACTGGTTCCGATGGCCGCTGCCGGAGACAGGAGAAGTCTCCCCGCGGAATAAGCGCACGCCACCACGTGTCCGAACCTTGTATCGGCGACACTTTCCAGATGGATCCTGACGGACGGAACTCTTCGTTCACATACAGAGTATCGCTCATGAGGGCTCCGGGTGCCGCACTTCTTTTGCGCATATCAAACCATTGCTTGTCCCCCGCTCCGATATTTTGACTTCCGCCATGTGGCGCAGACGGTAGCCTTCCGTGGAATCCCGGCTATGAAATCCCCGCTTCTGCTCGCGCTCGGCTGCTGCCTGTGGTCTGCCGCCCCACTTCGCGCCCAGACCGATATCCGCTCCAGTTTCAACGGCAAACGGATTCTCTTCGTCCATGACAGCGACGTCCGGCCCGACCCCAATGGCAAACGCGTCCTTTTCATCGATGGCGATTTCCTGCGCCCCGATCCCAGCGGCAAACGCCTGCTTTACGTCGACCAGGACGGAGACATCCGCCCCGATCTGCATGGCGTGCGGCTCGCCTGCTGGGACGGCACGGAACTGCGCCGGACGCCCGGCGGTCTCCGCCTCGGCCTGGTCGATGACAAGGACTTCCGGCCCGAGCCCGGCTTCAAGACCTACTTCTATATGGACGGTCCGCCGCTCACGCGCATGCAACTCACGGCCGTGCTCTACCTGCTCAAGCCCGAGTTCTTTCAAATTTCCCCGGAGGAGAAAGTCGCGAAGGAAAAAGAGATGGCGAAGAACGGTGCCGAGGAGGATGCGCGTCGTGGAGCCGACCAATTCCCCGGGGAGCACCCGATCCTCGCGCACAGCAGTACTGCCGGCGCGAGACGCACGGGTTCGGTGCAAATCACCAAACAGGGCGATTTCTATGCGCTCACGCTCAAGACCGGCGACAATCCCGCCTGGCAGGGCATCGGCGTGAAGGTCACCACCGCAGGCGGCGACCAGGAATTGTGGGCGGGCATCGCGCCCGCCGGCGCGGTCTCGTTCGGCGTCTACGGCATCAAAGGCGGCGCGCTGTCGGGCACCTGGATCCCGGTCAATGCCGCCGCGGACAAATCCGTGCTCGGATATGAAGTCCTCACCGGCGCCGCGCAAATTGGCGGAGTCTACAAGATCACCGCCGGCAAACTCCCGAATGGCGGCGTCGCTTATACCGGGGCGATGAGTATCGACCCGCTCTCGGAATCGTTGATCGCCGACGCCCCGTGCTATCGCTTTCGCTGGGCCACCGGCACCACCGCCCTCGCCTTCCGCGTGGGCGACCGTATGGCCGTGGCCGCCGGCTGGGGCGCGGACTACGAGGTGCTGCGGCTGCGGCTCGATCACGCCGACGGCCTCGGCGGCGATTTCCTCGGCAAGACGGGCGCGAAGGGTTCTTACAATCTCGGCAAATAAAGCCGGGCTTGTCGCCGATCAGTCTTCGATCTTCGGATTGTCGATGCCCAGAGCGTCGGCCAGATCCGTGAAGTGTTCCTGCTCTTGCGCGATGATTTTGCGCAAGACCTCGCTGATCGCATACTCGCCTAGTTCCTCCGCCTGTCGGATGCGTTGGCGGTAGTTGCGGATCGTCACCTTTTCGTTTTCGAGGTCGAAGCGCAGCATGTCCTCAGCCTTTTCCGAGACCTTGACCGGCTTGGGAACGACGACCGGGCTGCCGTTGAGGTAATCGATCTGCTTGGCGATGAGCAGCGCGTGCGCCAGTTCCTCGCCGGCGTGGACGGCCAGTTCGCGGGCGATATCGGTATAAGCCGCGCCTTTGATGGTCTGGCTGTACACCGTGTAGGCGATGATGGCCTGGTATTCACGAGCCAGGTCTTCGTTCAGGAATTCGATCAGTTTTTTGCGGGTGATTTTAGCAGGGGCTGTCATACCGGACGAATCGCAGCCGTCGCGGCAAGTGGTCGCCTCCTTTTAACAAGCTGTTAGGCCAGCCGCTGGCTCGGATCCGCCAGCGCCACCTGCCACCGCGCAAGCTGCGCGGCGACGTTTTGCGGGCTGGGCGCGCCGATCGCGCGGCGGGACTCCATCGATTTCTGGACGTTCAGCATTTCGAAGACATCGGCCGCAAAAACAGGCGAGAGCGCCTGGTAATCGGCCAGCGTGAGCTGCGTGAGTTCGCAGTGCTTTTCCCCGCAGAGCGCCACGGCGCGGCCGATGACTTCATGCGCTTTACGGAACGGAACACCGTGATTGACCAGATAGTCCGCCAGGTCGGTCGCGAGCAACATGGGATCGGCCACGGCGGCGGCGCAGGCAGCGGGATTCGCCTGCGCCTCGCGGAGCATCGCGGCGAAGACCGCGAGCGCGGTGCGGATGGTGTCGACGCTGTCGAAGACCGGCTCCTTGTCCTCTTGCATGTCGCGATTGTAGGTCATCGGCAGGCCCTTCAACGTGGTGAGGAGCGAGACGAGATTACCGATCACGCGCCCCGATTTGCCGCGCGTGAGCTCGGCGACATCGGGGTTCTTTTTCTGCGGCATGAGCGAACTGCCGGTGGTGAAGGCATCGCTCAGCTTGATGAATTGGAATTCGCTCGAGGCCCACAGGATCACGTCCTCACTGATCCGCGAAAGATGGACAGCGACCAGCGCCAGCGCGGCCAACAATTCCACCGCAAAGTCGCGGTCGCTCACCGCGTCCATGCTGTTTTGCGTCACCGCGGGAAAATCCAGTTCGCGGGCCACCAGCTCGCGGTCGAGCACGATGGTCGACCCCGCGATAGCGCCGGAGCCCAGCGGCAGCACGTTGATGCGCTTGCGCGTGTCCACCAGCCGATCGCGGTCGCGCTGAAACATCTCCACATACGCCAGCAGATGGTGGGCAAAGTAGACCGGCTGCGCCCGCTGGAGGTGCGTGTAGCCGGGAATGATCACGTCGCGAAAGCGCGACCCGAGATCGACCAGCGACCGTTGCATCTCCGCGAGCAGTCCGTCCAGGTCGTCACACGCGTCCCGCAGGAAAAGCCGGATATCAAGCGCGATCTGGTCGTTGCGGCTGCGCGCCGTGTGCAGCTTGGCGCCGGCGTCGCCGATCCGCTTGGTCAGCTCGGCCTCGATATTCATGTGCACGTCCTCGAGTTCCGTCTTCCATTGGAATTTGCCGGCCTCGATTTCCGCGCCGATGCCGTTCAACCCCGCGACGATCTTCTCGCGCTCCTCCGCCGTGATCAGCCCGGCCTTTTGCAGCGCCGCAGAATGCGCGATCGACCCCGCGATGTCATGACGCCACAGGCGCCAGTCAAAGCTGATCGATTCGCTGTACTGCTGGAGCAGCGCGGAGGTTTCTTGCTGAAAGCGGCCTTTCCACATGGGGATGAATGTCGGTAGTGCGGTTGGTAAGCGGAATCAGGGTGATGAGACTCAGCAGCAGACAATCGGACTAAGAGACAAGGTGACAATCAGAAAACAGCGTCCATCCCCTTGTCCCCTCCTCCGCGCCTCTGCGCCTCGGCGGTTAATAAAATTCAATCCAACGCCGCCTTGCGATTTTTGCAGACGCCCTGCTTCCGCAGCTCGTCACAATTCGCCTCGATGCGCAGGCTCTTCGACGCCGGCGAAAAGCCCAGCCGCTTGCTGATACACTCCTCGAGCAGCTCGATGTGCTGGTCCTCAAACTCCACGATGCGGCTGCAATCCACGCAGATCAGGTGGTTGTGGTGCGGATGCTCGAGGTAGTTCGGGTCGTAGAATTTGTAGTCCTTGCCGAAATCCATCTCCTTCAGGACCCCGCATTCCACGAGCAGCGGCAGGGTGCGATACACTGTGGCCCGCGACACCGAGCGGTCGATCTTCCGCGACATGCGCAACAGCTCCTCCGCCGTGTAATGCTCGGTCGTGCTGAAAGCCGCCTGGATAATAGCCTCCCGCTGCATCGTCTTGCGCAGACCATGATCGGCCAAAAAAGTATGAATGCGTTCGCGAATACCAGGGCGCATGAAGCTTCACTATGCGGGCGGCAGGAGGGAGCGTCAAACCCTGTGGAGCCCGCCATTACGGACGTGACCGGTCTCAAACCCTATTTTGCGGGGCGCACCGCGAAATTTTCCGCAATGGAGCCCACGGAACCAATGGAGCCATGCACCTTTTCTGCGGTGTCATGGCATACTTCCCGTCATGAACTCCGAGGACTTTCCACCACGCCCGCCACCCGCCAGGCCGCCCACTTCCAGCCGACTATTTAGGAATCAGGAAAGCAGGAAAGCAGGAGCCGAGGCTTGGCAAACCGCAGAAGATGCCAGGGCGAAGGCGGACGGCATAAACGCCCATGGTGACATGGGGGCAAATCCCGGAGGCGGGCGGAGGTGGTTCGTCTGGTTCCTAATTGATCCCTTTTCGGAGACCGGGATGGCGTGGTTCCCTCAGGTTAATGACAAGAGGTGGTGTCAATCCCCTGTCCGATGCCGGAGGCATCCCAGCGCACGTAGCCGGTGGTTGAGCGAAGCGGCACCACCGGAAATGATGCGGCAAACGACTCACCCAAAAGGGGTGGCAGCCCTTGCTCGGATCAAGCCAAATCAAGGCAATCAAGGTGCGAAAATTTGTCGGCGTTCCCCGTAGACCCGTGCCGCGAGGCCAATGTAATCAGGGAGTCCGGCGACGAACAGGAAGCCGTTTTAAGGTGCGAGTTTTTTTTACACACAACCGGCGGTCCCGGGCGATCAAGGCGGATCAAGCCAACTGAAGGTAAATCAAGGCGCGGAAATTTCTCGCGTCCTCAAGGTATGATCAGCGCGCCCACATCGGGAGAGGCGACTTCCCAAGAGCCGGACGCCAGAGTAAATCGCAGCGAATCGCACCCAAGACCGGATCGGCGTGGCTCGCGAATATGCGTGTGGGTGGCGACCCTCCACCCCAGCGCGGCGGGGCATTGGTGGACACGACTTGGCCTCGCTCTTACGCAATCACGTGAAGTCCTAACGCTTGCACGGCTGGAGGGCTCATACAGTGTGAGTATTTTCCACCCAGCTATGATCCGACAGCACCTGCTCCCCCTCTGTGTCAGCGCCAGTTTCGGGCTGCTCGCGTTCATTGCCGGGGCCACCGGCGCCGAGACCCAGCCGGACAAGGTGCATTTCAACCGCGATATCCGGCCGATTTTCTCGGACACGTGCTTTCACTGCCACGGCTTCGATGCCAAGGCCCGCAAAGCCGGCCTGCGCCTCGACATCCGCGAGGAAGCACTCAAGAAGACCGAGAACGACGTCTATCCCATCGTCCCGGGCAAGCCGGAGGAGAGCGAGATCATCACGCGCCTCTTCACCACCGACAAGGACGACATTATGCCGCCGATCAAGGCGCACAAGGAGATCCCTCCGGCGCAGAAGGAGATCATCAAGCGCTGGGTCGCCGAAGGCGCCGTCTACGAGCCGCACTGGGCTTACGCTCCGCTGAACAAGCCGCCGGTTCCCGCAATCGGCAATGGGCAATCGCCCATCGCCAATCCGATCGACGGCTTCATCCGCGAGAAGCTGGCCGAGAAGAAGATCGAGCCTTCGCCGGAAGCGCCGAAGGCCCGATTGCTGCGGCGTCTCTCCCTCGACCTCACCGGCCTGCCGCCGACGGCCGAAGAAGTGGCCGCCTTCGTCGCCGACGAAACGCCAAATGCCTACGAGAAGCAGGTCGACCGCCTGCTCGCCTCCCCGCGCTTCGGCGAACGCATGGCCGTGTGGTGGCTGGACGTCGCCCGCTTCACCGACACCGTCGGTTTCCACGGCGACCAAAATCAGCGCATCTTCCCCTACCGCGACTACGTCATCAACGCCTTCAACTCGAACAAACACTTCGACCAATTCACCATCGAGCAACTGGCGGGCGACCTCCTGCCCAATCCCACGCCGGAGCAAATCGTGGCCACCGGTTACAATCGCCTGAACATGATGACGCGCGAAGGCGGCGCGCAGCCCAATGAATATCTCGCCAAGTACGGCGCCGAACGCGTGCGCTCCGTGGCCGCCGCCTGGTTTGGCAGCACCTTCGGCTGCGCGGAATGCCACGATCACAAGTTCGACCCGATCAAGACCCGCGACTTCTACGAGTTGAAGTCGTTCTTCGCCGACGTGAAGCAGTGGGGCGTCTATTCCGACTACGGCTACACGAAAAACAACGAGCTGGCCGGCTTTACCAACGATTACCCCTTCCCGCCGGAAATCCAAGTCGAGAGCCCCTACTTGCAGGCGGAGAAACAGAAGGCACAGACTGAATTGGACGCCCATCTGCGAGCCG
>NZ_JBDUCX010000038.1:0-35663 GCF_040003245.1 Chthoniobacter sp. | reverse complement strand
TATCGCCAGCCGGTGACGCGGGCGGACATCGAGGCGGTGCGCGGGGTGGCGGTGGATGGCGTCATGCAGATCCTGCTCGACCGCGGGTTGGTGAAGATCGCGGGTCGCGCGGAAGTGCCAGGACGTCCGCTGCTCTACTCGACGACCGAATATTTTCTCGAGCACTTCGGGCTGAAGACGACCGATGAGTTGCCGAATGCGAGCGAATTGAAGCGCGTGGTGCTGCCGACGGCGCCGGTCGTGGAAGAGACCAAGCCGGTAGATCCCGCGGAACAACCGCCGACGGAAGCAGCGGTCGAGACCGAAGGCGCCGCGGTGGAGTCTGCGCTGGAAACGGAAGCAGTCCCGGCCAACGAAATCGAAGCTTCTGCGCCTGAATCGGAACTGGAATCGGAGCCCGAGCCCGAGCCGGCCCCGGAAAGCGAAGTTACGGAAACGGCGACTGAACCTCCCGCACACGAATGAAGTTGTCCGCCATTCGCCAAAAGATCGACGCCCTCGATGCCCAGCTCTTGAAGCTGCTCAACGAGCGGGCCGATCTCGTGCACGAAGTCGGATTGGTGAAGCGCGCGGAAGGCACGGAGATTTACGCGCCAGAACGCGAGGAGACGGTGTTGCGGGCGCTCACGGAGAAAAACCTCGAGCTCAAGGGACGGCTGCCGGAGAAGTCGATCCGCGCGATTTACCGCGAGATCATGTCCGCGTCCCTGGCGCTGGAGAAGGATTTGACGATCGCCTACTTCGGGCCGGAGTCGACCAACACGCACCAGGCGGCGCGCTCGAAATTCGGCGCCAGCGTGAATTACACGCCCAAGGTGAGCATCGCCGATGTCTTCGACGTGGTGGCGCGCGGCAACGCCGACTATGGGGTGGTGCCGATCGAGAATTCCACCGAGGGTGCGGTGAACCACACGCTCGACGTCTTCATGGACAGCGAGCTGCGCATCTGTGCGCAGATCCTGATGAAGATCGAGAACCACCTGGTGGCGAAGATCCCGCGCGAAAAGATCAAGCGCATCTATTCGCACCCGCAGGTCTTCGGCCAATGCCGCAACTGGCTGCGCCAGAACCTGCCGAATGTGGACCTGGTCGAGGTATCGAGCACGCCGCGCGCGGCCGAACTCGCGGCCACGGAAGAGGGAGCGGCGGCAATCACCGGCCAGATGGCCGCGGAATATCACGGGCTGCAAGTGCTGGCGGCTTCCATTCAGGACATTGCCAGCAATACCACGCGTTTTCTGGTCATCGGCCGCACGGCCTCGCCGCCCACGGGCGACGACCGCACCTCGCTGATGTTCTGCGTGCAGGACAAGCCGGGGGCATTATTTCATGCGCTCGAACCTTTCAACCGCCTGAAGATTTCGATGAGCAAAATCGAAAGCCGCCCCTCCAAGCGCAAGGCGTGGGAGTATTTCTTCTTCGTCGATATCGATGGCCATGCGGGCGAGGAGAAGGTGCAGCAAGCGCTCGAAGCGCTTTCGCAACACTGCACGTTCGTTAAAATTCTCGGTACCTACCCAAAGACTTTGCCGACCTGAGATTAGTTTTTATTAAGAGTTTCCCGCGAATTGGATGTAACGGATGAGCATTCGCGGTGTCTCATTCACGCAGCGAGCCCCACGCATGTCCCCTCGTCCATTTTTCTTCCTGAGATACCATCCGGTCGTGCTCTCCGCCCTGCTGACCCTGCACGATTTGGCCGGCGCGGCGCCGCTGGCGCCGGAAAAAACGACAGTGACCGGGGGAACTTTGACCTTGGAACAGGCCTACGACCGGGCGTTGGCGACCGACCAGACGATCCGCATTGCCTACTGGGAAATCCGCAAGGCCAACCTGCTGCCCTGGAGCGCCCTGGCGAGGGTGGGCCCCCAGATCAGCGCGAGCGGCAGCTACAACCGCCACAATGACGCGACCAGAAGCACCGTGATCCAGTCGGACACAGTGGCGGTGAACGGCGTCTCCACACCGATCGACAGCCGCGCCGTGGACATTACCAGGCACGCTCGCGGCGGGTCGGCGGACGCCGGATTTACCTATGTGCAGCCGCTGATCGATTTCACGGTTTTTCCGGCTTATCGCCTGGGGTCGCTCTCCAAGGTGGCCACCCGGCTCGAACATCAGTTCACGATTCGGGAGACACTCTTCGGCCTGGCGAGCGCGTTTTACGAGGTGCTCAAGCAGCAGCAGCTCGTGTTGGTGGACCGGGAGACGCTGCGGTTGACCAACCAGCAACTCGACCTCGCGCAAAAGCGCGCCAATGTGGGCGAGGTGACGCGCGCGGACGTGCTGCGGGCGACGGTGACTGTGGAGCAGGCGCGACAGGTTCTCGTGCAGGATGAAGGGATCCTCGAAATCGACCGCAATACGCTCGCCAATATCCTGAACTTCGCGCCGGATACGCAGTTCACTGTCGTCGAGCCGCCGGATTACCCGAGCACGCTGCCGTTGTTCACCGAGCTCCTCTCCCGGGCCTACGCGCACCGGGAGGATTTGAAGGTGAAAGACATCGCCATCGACCAGGACATCGCGCGGCGCAACGAGGTCATCGGGCAGTATGGCCCGCGGGTGGTGGCCCAGGTGGACGGCCAGCGCGGACACAATTCCGGTTTCACCACGAACAGCACCTACGACTGGGATGCGACGGTGTCGGTGCAGGTGCCGATCTTTAGCGGGGGCCAGCGCGAGGTGGATTTGCTGACGGCCAACCGGGTCATCGAGCAGACGAAACTCGACCGCGACAAGACCGCGAAGGTCGTGGAATCGGACGTGAAGAACGGATGGGTCGCGGTGCGCACTTTGCAGCAAACCTTGAAAGCACTCCATGCCCAGGTCGTGGCGGCGGAACAGGGTTACCACGATTTGGAAAACCAATACCGCGCCGGCACGGCGACCAGCGTCGATGTGCTCACAGCGCTCACTGATTTGAACGACGCCCGCAAAGACCTCGCCGTGCAGACGTACGGTTTCCAGGTCGCGCTGCGCAACCTCGAGCAGGTGACTGGCGTCTTCCAGGAGGCGCGGGTGCAGCGCAGCAAAATTCCATGAAAATCTGGCTCATCCTCATCCTGGTCGTCGTCCTCGGTGGCGGTGGCTGGTGGTACTACAATCGCAACCGCAACGACGGGCCGCAGTACGTCACGGCGCCGGCCACCAAGGGTGAGATGACGCAGGTCGTCACGGCCACGGGGACGCTCAATCCGGTGTTGAATGTGACCGTGGGCAGCCAGATCTCCGGCAATATCAAGGAGCTGTTTGCGGACTTCAATTCGCCGGTGAAAGCGCAGCAGATCGTCGCGCAGATCGACCCCGCGGTTTATCTGGCCAGCGTGCATCAGGCGCAGGGCGATCTGGCGAATGCCAACGCGGCGCTGGAGCTGGCGCAGTTGACCGCCAAGCGCAAGCAGGAGTTGGTCACCCAGCACGCCGCGCCACAGGCGGACCTCGACACCGCCATTGCCACGCTGCATCAGGCCGAGGCCACGGTGCAGATCAAGCAGGCGAACGTGGAGAAGGCCAAGGTCGACCTCGATCACTGCACGATTTATTCGCCGGTCGACGGCATCGTGATCTCGCGCAGTGTGGATGTGGGGCAAACGGTGGCGGCGGCGATGAACGCCCCGGTGCTTTTCCTCATTGCGAATGACCTGACGAAAATGCAGATCGACTCGAACGTCGCCGAGGCCGACGTGGGCAATGTCGAACTCGACCAGGACGTGGAGTTTTCCGTGGATGCGTTTCCCTACCGCACCTTTCACGGCAAGGTCGTGCAGAACCGCAACGCCGCAACCACGGTGCAAAACGTCGTCACCTACGACGTGGTCATTTCGGTGGCGAATCCCGATCTCAAGCTGAAGCCGGGCATGACGGCCACCGCGCAGATCATCATCGCCCGCCGCGAAAATGTGGTGAAGATCCCGAATGCCGCCCTGCGCGTGCGCCTGCCCGAGAGCGACGCCCCGCCCGCGGCCGCCACGCCGCTGCCGATGACGCCGCCGCCGGGTGGCAAGCGCAAAGGTGGAAGGCCTCCCGGCGAGAAGCACGAGCGGACGATTTATGTGATGCCGCCGGGCGGCGGAAAGCCGGCGCCCGTGCTGGTGAAACTGGGGATCAACGACGGCATCTCGACCGAGGTGTCGGAAGGGCTGAAAGAAGGCGATCTCGTCGTGACGGCCGTGGAAATGCCGCAGACCAAGGCCGCATCCGCCTCGAGCAGTCCTTTCGGTGGTGGCGGTATGCCGCGCCGCTTCTAAGTTCCCAGGATGCAGCCTGTCATCAGCCTCGAATCGATCTGGAAGGTCTATCAGACGGGCGACGTCGAGGTGACCGCCGTCCGCGACGTCTCGCTCACGGTCATGCCGGGCGAATTCGTCGCCATCATGGGCGCGAGCGGCTCGGGCAAGTCGACGATGATGAATACGCTCGGTTGCCTTGACCGGCCCACCCGCGGGCGCTATCTGCTCGATGGCGTCGACGTGTCCTCGCTCGACCGCGATGAACTGGCGGACCTGCGCAACCAGAAGATCGGCTTCATCTTTCAAGGCTTTAATTTGCTGTCCCGCACCTCGGCGCTCGAAAACGTGGAGTTGCCGATGATGTATGGCGGCCATCGGCCAGGGGCGAAGGAATTGCGCGAGCGGGCGATGAAAGCGCTCGAACTCGTCGGTCTGGCGAAGCGCTTCGACCATACTCCCAACCGGCTTTCCGGCGGCCAGCAGCAGCGCGTGGCCATCGCCCGGGCGTTGGTTAACCGACCGGCCCTCCTGCTCGCCGACGAGCCGACCGGCAACCTCGACAGCCGCACGAGCATCGAGATCATGGACGCGTTTCAATCGCTGAATGACAACGGGATCACCATCGCGATGGTCACGCATGAACCGGACATCGCGCGCTACACGAAGCGCAACGTGGTCATGCGCGACGGCGTGATTGTCAGCGACATCGCCGTGAAAGATCGCTTCAACGCGAAGGAAGAAATGCGCCGGCTGGACGAGGAACACCAGGCGGCGAAACTCGTAAAATGAAACTGACCGCCACGTTCCGCATCGCCCTGCGTGCGCTCATGCGCAACAAAATGCGCAGCATTCTCACCATGTTGGGCATCATTATCGGTGTGCTGGCGGTCATCGCGATGATCGGCATCGGCAACGGCGCGAAATCGCAGGTCGAAGCCCAGGTCGCGACGCTCGGAAAGAACATGGTGCTCGTCTTTTCCGGCAGTTCGACGAGCAGTGGCGTCAAGGGCGGCTACGGGGCCGCGGGGACGATGAAGGTGGAGGATTCGGTGGCGATTCTCCGGGAGGTTCCCGGCGTGACGATGGTCAGCCCGGAAGTCCGCACCTACACGCAGGTGGCCGCGGGCAACCAGAATTGGTACACGCAGGTGCTGGGGGAATCGGCAGATTATTTCGAGATGCGGCAGTGGGTCTTTACTGGTGGCTCTTCCTTTTCCGAGCAGGACATTCGTTCGGCCAACAAAGTGGGCGTGATCGGCAAGACCACGGCCCAACAAATCTTCGGTGATGAAGATCCGGTGGGACAGATCATCCGGGTGAGGAACGTGCCCTTTAAAATTACCGGTGTGCTCAAATCGAAAGGCTTCTCCCTCGGCGGCATGGACCAGGATGATGTGTTCGTGGTGCCTTATACGACGGCCATGAAGCGCCTCACGGGAGCGACGGTGCTCCGCGGCATCAATGTGCAGGCCGCGGACGACGATGTCATGGCGCGCGTTTCCGAAGGGATCTCCTCGCTGCTCCGGCAGCGCCACAATATCCGGACCGGACACGACGACGATTTTACCGTGCGCAGTCAGCAGGACCTGGCCGAAATGTTCACGGCTCAATCGAAAACGATGATGTATCTGCTGGTCGCCATCGCGATTGTTTCGCTGCTCGTCGGTGGCATCGGCATCATGAACATCATGCTCGTCAGTGTCACTGAGCGAACCCGCGAGATTGGCATTCGCATGGCGGTCGGCGCCCATGGTCGCGACATCATGCTCCAGTTTCTGATCGAAGCGGTTACGCTCAGCTCCATCGGTGGTTTCATCGGCATCGTCCTGGGCTTCGGTGCCGCAGAAACGATTTCGTACTTTGCCCACTGGCCGACAATGGTGCCGCCGATTTACGTGATCGTGTCCTTCCTGTTCAGCGCCGCGGTGGGCGTTTTCTTTGGATTGTACCCGGCGAAAAAGGCGGCCGCGCTCGATCCGATCGACGCGCTGCGTTACGAGTAGCCTTAGATCATCGCTGGCGCGGAAGGGGGGTGGTGGAGTACATACGCAGTCGAAATGTTCGCCGCACTGCTCGCTGCCCTGACACTGGCTACGCCGGACCCCGGTTTTGGGATCGTGCCGGTCAGCCTGCCGTCGACTGATAAGCCGCCGATCGTCCGTGAGGGGACGCCGCGGCCGGGAGACGCCACGCCTGCGCCGCGCAAGCGCGTCTTTGTGCTCGGCATCCGCTTTCAGAATCGTGGAGGGTCGCAGGGCATTGCGCTGGAGCAGGTGGTCGCGGGTTCGCCGGCGGATCGGGCGGGATTCACGGTAGGCATGGTGATCACGGAGATCGACGGCCGGAGCACAGCGGGGCACAGCGCCGAGGATTGCACGCGGATGGTCCAGGAGGCGGGCACCACCGTTCCGCTCAAGTACTACGATCCGCTGACCTTTAAGCTGCGCGCCCGCACGGTGGACAAGGAGTGGATCCCCGTGCCGACGAATTGAACCGCGGAGGCGCGGAGATGCCGAGGGGAGGAGGCGGGGAAAGGCCCATCCAATTCTGATCTCGTGCCTAACTTTCTCCGGGCCTCTGCGCCTCCGCGGTTCCAAAATCCCTCGGCGATGCGTTACGGCTAAGATTTTTGCGGTTTGAACGGTCTGGACAGTGGGCCTGTCCACGGACATCCCTTCCCGCCTCTCCATGAAAACCTCCCGCCTGATTTTCCTGCCCCTGCTCGTCGCCGCCTCTCTCCCCCTGCCGCTCTGCGCGGCGGAACCGCTCTACAAGAATGATTTCGAGTCGGCGGAAGTCGGTAAGATGCCGTCTGAGATGATGGTCATGGCCGGGGCCTTCGAGGTGAAGCAGGACAAGGACGGCAAATACCTCGAGCTGCCCGGCGAGCCGCTGGATACCTTCGGGCTGCTCTTCGGGCCGAGCGTGAAAGACGACGTGAGCGCGAGCGCGCGTTTCTTCGGGACGAAAAAGGGCCGCAAATTCCCGACCTTTGGTGTGAGCTTGAATGGGGTGAACGGCTACCGCTTGCAGGTGAGCGCGGCCAAAGGTGCACTGGAGTTCTACAAGGGAGACGAGGCAAAGCTGAGCGTGCCCTTCACTTGGACAGCGGATGCCTGGACGACGCTGCGGATTACCGTCCGCAAGAGTGGCGTCGGCTGGGTGGTGGAGGGCAAAGCGTGGGCGGCCGGTTCGCCGGAGCCGGAGAAGCCGCTCATCACCCTGGAGGAAAAGACGGAGCCCAATGCCGGGCGCGCGGGCATTTGGGGGATGCCCTTTGCGAACACGCCTATCCGGTTCGACGACCTCCTCATCGAAGCTGCCAAATAGCCGCCATCACCAGCGGACTTGATTTTTCCAACCCAATACCGTCACAACAACATCATGCGTTTCCTCGTTCCCGCCCTCGCCTTCACCGCCACGTTGCAACTCCACGCCGTCGATTGGCCGCAGTACCGCGGCCCGAGCGGCGACGGCAAATCGTCGGAGAAAATCACGGTTCCCGCGGGCAAGACAGCGCCCAAACAAGTCTGGAAGACGCCGAGCGAGGGTGGCTTCAGTTCGTTTGTGGTCGCGAAGGGACGGGCGTTCACGCTGAGCTTGAAAGACGCCGAAGGGACGAAGCAGGAGAGTGTGGTGGCCTACGACGCCAAGACTGGCAAAGAGCTCTGGTTCGCGGCGCTGAATTTCCCGAAGTATGACGGCGGCGGCGATAGCGGCGCGGCGGACAACAAGGGTGGCGACGGTCCACGTTCCACGCCGACGACCGACGGCACGACCGTTTACGTGATGTCTTCACAACTGGTGTTGCGCACGTTCGACGCGGCCACGGGCAAGCCAGGTTGGTCGCATGATCTGCTCAAGGAATTCGCGGGGCGCAACATCCAGTGGGAGAACGCGGCGTCGCCATTGATCGAAGGTTCGCTGGTGCTGGTCGGCGGCGGTGGCCCAGGAGAATCGCTGATCGCCTTCAACGCCAAAGACGGTTCGGTCGCGTGGAAGGCCTTCGACGAAAAGATTACGCATGCCACACCCGTGGCGGCGACGATTCTCGGCCAGCGGCAGGTCATTTTCTTCCTGCAGAGCGGGCTCCTTGCGGTCGAGCCGCAAACCGGCAAGGAACTGTGGCGCTATGCTTTCGACTACAAGACCTCGACCGCGGCCTCGCCGGTGGTGGATGGCGACGTCGTGTATTGCTCCGCGGGCTATGGTGTCGGCGCCGGGGCCGTGCGGGTCTCGAAGGACGCGAATGGTCTCAAGGCGACGGAGCTGTACCGCATCCGCACGAACAAGCCGCTGGCCAACCACTGGAGCACGCCGATCGTCAAGGACGGCTATCTTTACGGGATGTTCCAGTTCAAGGAGTACGGCGTGGGCCCCGTGAAGTGCGTCGATATCAAGACCGGCGCGGTGAAGTGGGAGCAACCGGGCTTCGGCCCGGGACAGGTGATCCTCGTGGGTGATCGTGTGCTCGCGCTGGCCGATAACGGCGACCTCGTCACTTTCGAGGCCAAGCCGGACGCTTATCACGAACTCTCGCGGGCCAAGGTGCTGGACGGCAAATGCTGGACCACGCCGATCGTTAGCAACGGAATGATCTTCGCGCGGAGCACGAAGGAAGCCGTCTGCCTCGACGTCTCCGGCCGTTAATCAGCAACGTGGCGCCTTGCCGGGCGCCTTTTCCAGAACCGCGCCGCAGGCATTGGCAATCGCCTCGAGCTCATCGAGAAATTTTTCCCGGCGAGCCGGTGGTAGGGTGCCCAGGAGCTGTTCCTGCAGAGCCATGGCGATCTTGCGCGCTTTTTCAAAGGCCTTCCGGCCAGTGGGCTGAATCTTGACACGATTGGCGCGCTTGTCCTGCTCATGAGGGTTGCGGGAGATCAGCCCGTTTCTTTCCATGCGCGTGAGCGTGGAGGTGATCGTGTTCGGATCGCTGGCCATCAGGTCGGTCAGTGTCCGCTGCGTGAGCCCCTGTGGATCACCCTCGCTGAGCCAGCGGAGGATGATGTACTGGTCCGGCGTGATGCCGAGATGGGCGATGCGCTGACGGAAGGTCTGGTTCAAACCGTACCAGGCGCGGCGCAGCAGCACCGGCAGGCGCTTGGGAGCGCCGGTATTGAAGGAGACTGGGGAGGGGTCAGGCATGGGGGTCCAGAATTTTCCAAACCGGTTTTGGCAAACGGCCGGGAACTTGCGAACACGATCGGCGAAACGATGTCAGAGGAGAGAAAAAAGCCAAAGGAATAATACGTGTAAGTATTATTTGACTTCGACCGCACGATTTCCTACTTACCCCTCACGCCGCTCCCCAAAAACCTCTCCCCGGCCTCTCACCGACACTCGCTATGAAGCTCCGTCTCGCTCTCCCGCTCACGCTCCTCGTCGCCGCCCTGCCGCTTTACGCGGCCAAGAAACCGGAAAAAGCCGGCAAGACGGAAACCGGGAAAATCGACGGAGCCCCGCAAGGCTGGTTCGACTGGCGCGGGCCATTTCAGACGGGCGTTTCGCTGGAGAAGGGAATGCCGGACAAGATCGATGCCAAGAGCCCGCTTTGGACGGCCGATTTCCCCGGCCAATCCGCGCCGGTCATTGCCAATGGCAAGCTCTACATCATGGGCTATCTCGGGGAAGGACCCGACTTGCAGGAAGGCGTCGCCTGCTTCGACGCCGAGACGGGCAAGATGCTCTGGAAGCAGCTCTTCAACGATTTCTTGAGCGACGTCGTCTACCTGCGCTACGCGAATTCCAGCCCGACGATCGATCCGGAAACCGGCAACGTTTTCATCCAGAACAGCTCGGGCATTTTCGCCTCCTTCACCCCCGATGGGAAGCTGCTCTGGAAGCACTCGATGATGGAGGAATACGGGCGCATGACCTTCCCCAACAACCGCACCGCCTCGCCGCTCATCGACAAGGATCTCGTGATCACGCGCGGCATCACGGCGGCGTGGGGTGCCTACGGCCCTCCCGGCGATCGCTTCTACGCCTTCGACAAGAAGACCGGTGAACTCGTCTGGTCCAGCTCGCCGGGCGCCCTTCCGCAGGACAACACCTTTTCCCATCCGTGGCTGAGCTTCCTCGGCGGCAAGCGCGTCCTCTACTCGGCCTGCGGCGACAGCAGCCTCATTTGCATGAATGCCCGCACCGGTGAACCGCTCTACCGCACCGCGGTTGCCAAGGCCGGAGCGAAGGGCGGCATCAATGCCTCGGTTATCGAATACAAAGGCAACATCATCGTCGTCCACATGAGCGAAAACATCGACACGAGCGATGTAGGTCGCATGGCAGCGTTCAAGATTCCCACGGAGATCAAGCCGGAGTCTCCGCAAGCACCGCAGGTTTTCGATGACAAGGATCTCGAGCAGTGGCGGAATCCGAATGGCTCGCTCGCGAGCTCGCCCGTACTGGTCGACGACCGCATTTACGAGGTGAACGAAGGTGGCGATCTCTGTGCCGTCAATGCCGCCGATGGCAAGGTGTTATGGAAAAAGAAGCTCGGCATCGAGGAGCGGCAGAGCACTCCCTTTTATGCCGATGGCAAACTCTACATCGCGATGTATATCGCGGCGGCGTCCGGGAAAACCGAAGGTTCCGCCGCGGGAACTGAAACGATCGGCAACGGCGAACTCTTCGTCGTGAAACCAGGCGACAAGGATGCCGAAATCCTCAGCCGCACGGTCCTTACGGGCAAATGCTACGGCTCACCGGTCGGTTACAACGGCAAGCTCTACATCCAGACGGAGAAGAAGCTCTATTGCTTCGGCAAGAAGGGCAAAAACCCGGGGCTCGCGCCCGCGTCAAAGGCGGTGGATTGGCCGACGCCCGGCGAAAAGAAAAAGCTTCAGATCGTCCCGTACGAGATTTTCCTGAACCCCGGACAAACCCAGGCCTTTCGGGTTCGCGCGCTCGATGCCAACGGCTTCGTCGTGGACGACAACGTCGATCTGAAGTCGCTGAAGTGGGAGAAATTCGTCCCGCCGACCGCGCTGGTGAAATCCACGATCAACGGCAGTTTCGACGCCGACGGCAAGCTCACCGCGGACAAGGAGAATGTGCCCAGTGCGGGGCAATTCCAAGCCTCTCTGGGCGATTTGAAGGGCTTTTTCAAGGGCCGCATTCTACCGGGCATTCCCTTGACCCAGGATTTCGAGAAATACGAACTGAACCAGGACACCTCAAAGCCGCCGCCTCCTGGGGTGCCCAACCAACTTGAGCAGCCGACGCCATTTGCCTATCCGCCGCTGCCGTGGAATGCCGCCCGCTTCAAATTCGAAATTCGCGAAAAGGACGGCAACAAGGCGCTGGTCAAGACGATCGACAACAAGCGCCTCCAGCGCGGCACCGTTTTCATCAACCGGCCCGACCTGCGCAACTATACTATCGAAGCCGACGTGCTTACCGAGGGCAACAAGCGCAAGATGTCGGAGATCGGTCTGGTCAATCAGCGTTATCTCATCGTCCTCAAGGGCAACGCACAGGCGCTGGAGGTCACTTCGAACCAAGAGCTATTCAAGCAATCCGTGCCGTTCAAGGTGACGCCGAACGAGTGGTATCACCTCAAGGCGCGCGTCGATGTCGCGGCCGATGGCAGCGGAGTGATTCGCGCCAAGGCCTGGAAGAAAGGTGATCCGGAACCGGATGCCTGGACTATCGAGGTGCCCCACAAGCACGCCAACGAAGAAGGCTCGCCGGGACTGTTTGGCTTCACGCCGCAGGAACAGCGCGCCTGGATCGATAACATCGTCGTCACCCCCAATAAATAATCCCTCATCCGCCACGTTTCGCTCTATGAAATCACCCGCACTCCTCGCTCTCGCCGCCAGCATCGCCACGCTTGCGACTGTTCAAGCCGAAGACTGGCCGCGCTGGGGCGGCAACGATCCTGGCCGCAACATGTATTCGCCGGCCAAGGGTCTGCCGAGCACGTTTGACCCGGGCAAGTTCAAGGCTAACTCGGAAGAGGTGGATATCACCACGACCAAGAATGTGAAGTGGGTCGCCAAGCTCGGCTCGCAGACCTACGGCAATCCCGTGGTCGCGAACGGCAAGGTCTTCGTCGGCACGAACAATGCCTCGCCCCGGGATCCGAAATACAAGGACGACCGCTCCTGTCTCTATACATTCAACGAATATAACGGCGATTTCCTTTGGCAGCTCGCCGTGCCGAAACTCGCTAGCGGCAAGGTCAACGACTGGGAGTATCTCGGCATTCTCGCTTCGCCCTGCGTGGAGGGCGGCAAGGTCTATCTCGTCACCAGTCGCTGCGACGTCGTCTGTCTTGATGCCGAGGGCATGAGCAATGGCAACGACGGCCCATTCAAGGATGAGGCCAAATACCTCGGTGGCCCCGGCAAGCCACCCATCGAACCGGGTCCGACCGATGGCGACATCATCTGGCGCTACGACATGATGGATGAACTCGGCGTGTTCCCGCACAACGCCTCGAACTGCTCCGTCATCACGCTCGGCGACAAGCTCTTCACCTGCACGTCCAACGGCCAGGACTGGACGCATGTGAACATTCCTTCGCCGCTCTCGCCGTCCTTCATCGTGCTCGACAAGAATACCGGCACTTTCCTCGCCGAGGACGACGCAAAGATCGGCACCAACATCAAGCACGGCCAGTGGACCTCGCCCTCGCTCGGCAAGGTCAACGGCAAGGACCAGGTCTACTTCGGCGGCGGCGACGGCATCCTCTACGCTTTCAGCACCGAGCCAGTGAAGGAAGGCGACTCCACCTACATGAAAAAGGTGTGGTGGTTCGACGCCGTGCCCGAGGAATACAAGCACGACAAGGCCGGCAAGCCGATCAAGTATCCCGCGGCCGAAGGCCCCAGCGAAATCAACGCCACGCCGGTCTTCTACAAGAACCGCGTGTATGTCGCCATCGGCCAGGATCCCGAGCACGGCGAAGGCGTCGGTCGTCTCGTGTGCGTCGATGCGACCAAGACGGGTGACATCACCAAGACCGGCCTCATCTGGGACTTCAAGGAAATCCACCGCTCCATCTCGACGGTGAGCATCGACCCGACCAATGGCCTGCTTTTCATCGGCGACTTCAGTGGCTTCGTCTATTGCCTCGATGCCGAGACCGGCAAGAAGTACTGGGAATACGACATGAAGTCGCACATGTGGGGCTCGACCCTCGTGGCCGACGGTAAAGTGTATTGCGGCGATGAAGACGGCGACGCGCGAATCTTCGCCTCCGACAAGCAGTTCAAGCTGATCAGCGAAGTGAACATGGGCTCGCCCGTCTTCTCGACGCCGATTGTCGCCAACGGCACGCTTTACATCGGCACGCAGACGCAGCTCTTCGCGATCGGCGAAGGTGCGAAACCCGTCGAAGCCGGCGCCAAGAAGTAGTGCCGCGCGGCTGAAGTTCGCCCTCGTGGGCGGGCGCCGCATCAACCTACGCCCGCCCTCCCATGCCCGAATCCAAAGCTCCCAAGCTCACCCTGCAAAACTGGCTGGTCATCATTATCGCCAGCATCGGTTTCCTGTTTGATACCTACCAGTTGCTCATGACGCCGCTGGCCGGCCCGCAGGCGATTTCCGAATTGCTCAAGGTGCCGCTCAGCAATCCGGCAATTACTGAATGGATGGGCAAGCTGCTGTGGATGACCGCGCTGTGCGGCGGGGTCTTTGGCTTGCTCGGCGGCTGGCTGATCGACCGGCTTGGGCGCAAGTTCGTCATGGCGCTGGGCATCTTCATCTATTCGCTCTCTCCCGTGGCCGGCGCCTTCGCCCACACGTTGAATGCTTTCGTATTCTGGCGCTGTGTCACGTTCGTGGGTGTGTGCATCGAATTCGTGGCGGCGATCACGTGGATCGCCGAAATCTTCCTCGATAAGGTGCAGAAGGAAAGATGGCTGGGGATTACCCAGGCGTTTGCCTCCCTCGGCGGTGTGGGCGTGACGGCGGTGAATTTCTGGATTATCGCGCATGCCAAGGATCTGGGACATCTCGGCATGCCGATCGTGGCCGGTGCCACCGATCCGTCGTCGTGGCGCTATCTCATGCTGAGCGGCGTGATCCCCGCCATCCCGATTGCGCTGATGCTGCCTTTCGTGCCGGAATCGCGCATCTGGCGCGAGAAGAAGCTCGCTGGGACGTTGAAGCGTCCGAGTTTTGCAGCATTGTTCTCGCCGGAGTTGCGCCGCATCACGCTGGTGACCGCGGGGCTCTCGGCTTGCGCTTACGGTGTGGCCTTCGGCGCTCTGCAACTCACCCCTGGTCGCATCGCGCCGGGCTTGCCGAATCTCGCCGAGCAGCGCAAGGCAATGAAGCCGCTCCAGGACGAGGCAAAGGTGCTTAATGACAAACTCAATGCGACGCCGATCGGCAGCCCGGAGCGCGTGGCTGCGATGGCACCGCTCAAGGTCAACGGCGGAAAATTGAAGCCGCTTCAGGACACGGTGAAGAAGGTCGGCAGCGAAGCACAATTCTATCAGGAAATGGGCGGTCTGGCTGGCCGGATCGTGTTGGCCCTGCTGATCATTATCGGCATCGGCCGCCGCCTTTTGCTGCGCTTGCTGCAAGTGCCAGGGCTAATCATCCTGCCACTGACCTATCTCGTGCTCTACAAGCAGGACGCTGCGGTATTTGCCTGGGGCATGGCTGCGGCCGGTTTCGTCACGACTTCGCAGTTCAGCTTCCTCGGAGAATATTTACCCAAGGTCTTCCCACTGCACTTGCGCGGCACCGGCGGCAGCTTTGCCACCAATGTCGGCGGACGCATGATCGGCACGAGCGCCGCCTTTCTGACCGCCAATGTCGTCGCCCCGATGTTTAAGGGCAGCCCGTTCGACCAAATGGCGCAAGCCGCTGGCTGGGTGGGACTCGGCATTGTCATTCTCAGCCTCATCTTTGGCTCCCTCCTCCCCGAACCCAAAGGCGAAAACCTCGATTAAGTCATGACCCAGCTCACTCCTGAACAAGCTCAACAGCAACTCGACACGCACCTACGCGAGATCGTCGCGTGGCATTTCTCACCGGAAACCGGCTGCCCGTTCTGGTTGGAATGGGCGTCGAAGAATTTCGATCCGCGCCCGGTGATCAAGACCATCGACGACGTAAAGAAGTTCCCGCATTTCCAGGACGAATGGTTGCGTGATCTACAGCCCGAGGTCTGGGTGCCGAAGGAATTCAAGGGCAAGCCCTTCAGTATTTTCGAGACAGGTGGCACGACCGGCATGCCGAAGCAGCGCATCGGCTGGAATGATTTCCGCGTCGATTACTCGGAGTTCTCCGAGAAGATCAGCGACGAGGATTTCCCGCGGGGCGGCGCGTGGCTGATGATGGGGCCGACCGGCCCCCGCCGCTTGCGTCTCGCCATCGAGCATCTCGCCAATGTGCGTGGCTCGAGCTGCTACTTCATCGATCTCGATCCGCGCTGGGTGAAAAAGCTCATCTCGAACAAGAAGTTCGACGAGGCGAAGGCTTACATGGAACACGTTGTCGACCAAGCCGCGATGATCCTCAAGAACCGCAAAGTCAGCGGCCTCTTCACCACGCCCAAGCTCCTCGAGGCCCTCGCCGAGAAGGTCGATATCTACGAGGCCGGTATCCGCGGTGTCTTCTGCGGCGGCACCACCATGCTGCCTCAGTACGTGCGTTTCATCGTGGAGGAAATCCTCGAGGGCCGCATCGGCTTTTATCCGACCTACGGCAATACGCTCATGGGCCTCGCCGCCAGCGTGCCGCTGCGTCCGGAAGACAATTATTCCATCACCTACTACGCGCCGCAGCCACGCGCCGTCCTGCGCGTCGTCGATCCGAATGACACCGCGAAGACGGTCGATTACGACACGTGGGGCCGCGTGGAACTCACTACCCTGACGAAGGAGTTTTTCATGCCGCGTTTCCTCGAGCGCGACGAAGCACTGCGCCGCAAGCCCCGCGCCCCCTACGCCTGGGATGGCGTCGCGGAAGTGCGGCCCTTCGGCGCGATGGAAAAGACCATCGTCGAAGGCGTCTACTAAATTTAATTCCAAAAAACGCTGCCTTGCTGAGCGGCGGCCGGTGTTCACCATGCGCGACTGAATGAAGCGTCTGCTGTTCCCCCTGCTCCTGCCAGTCGTGTTGTTTGCCCAACAACCGGCGGCCTTCGATACGCCATTAAGTCCGTCGCAACTGGACGCGACCGCCTTCACCGAATGGGTGGATGGCGCCGCGCGCCCTGTCGAGCAGAAGGAAGGACCACGATGGGTGATCGGACTGCCGAAAGACCATCTCGGTCACTCGGGCGTAAAGTATGGCGTTTCGACCAATCCCGGCCCGCGGTATCTGCGCGTCGGCTGGAAGTCCGCGCTGCCATGTGGCGCGGTGCTGGTCCGGGGCGGGGGTGTCTTGAGCGTCTTGCGCGAAGGCGCGGAATATCCCGGGAGACTGGAGGACGACGCGCAATGGATCCCTGCGACGCATATCGCCATGGGAGCCATCGGCCGCGTGGAAGTCGGTGCGGAGGAATTTGCCATCTGGACTTTGCCGCCCGGCACGAAGACGCGGGCCCTGCGCTTCGCTCACACACCGAAAGCCACCGACAAGGAATACGCTGGCTGGCTCGGCGGCGCCTGGGTGCTGCCCGAACGCCTGGCCAATATCGCGCCGCAAGCCGTGGCAGCAGCGAGCGCTAATCCGAAAGCCGCGGAGCGGCTCAACAACGAATCCAATGACGGCAACTGGCAGGCGTGGCGTAATCTTCCCGCGCGCGGCGACGATGAAATGGCGAAGGCCGCGCCCACCATCAGCACCGAGCATCCGCAATGGGTCACGCTCATCTGGCCGCGTCCCGTGACGCTGCGCGGACTGGCTTGTCTCGGTGTCGGTGCGGCGGATGTCGATGCGGAGATTTTCACGGGGCCGGCCGATCGCCATCCGCGCGAAGCCATCGAGAAGGATTGGAAGCAGGTCGCGTCGGCAACGGGTTGGCCGGCAGGTTATCCGCAAACGCTTGCGCCCAACTTCCTCGATTTCGGTTCGATAATAACCACGCGGGCCGTGCGGTTGCGGCTGACGCGAGCGGTGGCAGAGTCGCATCCGCATCTCAATGGTCACACCCGTGACGGCCGCGCCGTATGGCTAGGCGAAGTGATGGCGCTGATGCCCCTCGGAGCAGACGACGCGAAGATCGCCCTGCTCCCGGTTGAGAAGCGCGACGAGCATCCGCCCATCCCCATTCACTTTACGTTGCGCGAGCCCGGCTTCGTCACGCTCGTGATCGACGACGCGAAAGGAAACCGCGTGCGCAATCTCCTCAGCGAAGAACCTTTCCCCGCCGGTGAAAATACCGCGTGGTGGGATGGATCAGACGATCTCGGTCGTGACCGCGACGCCGCCCGTCACGGGCTCTATCACATCCCCACGCAATTCGTCGCACCGGGCCGCTATACAGTGCGCGGGCTCGCGCATCGCGCGATCGATTTGCGCTACGAGATGAGCGTCTACAGTGCCGGCCAGCCCGCCTGGGAGACCGCGGACAAGACCGGCTGCTGGATGACGAATCACACGCCCGCGACCAGCGCGCTGTTCGTTCCCGGTGATCGCACGCCCGAGGGCCAGCCCCGCATTTATCTCGGTGCCGTCGTTTCCGAGGGCGGGCACGGGCTGCAATGGCTGAACACCGAGGGCAAAAAGCTCGGCGGGCAGGGCTGGGTTGGAAATGGCATCTGGACCAGCGCCGCTACTCTGGCCTGCGACACGGGTGCGAATGCGGACAAGGGCGTGATCTGCTACGTCGGCGCGATTCGCGATGGCGAACTGCGCATCACGGCGAAGACGATGAAGGACGAGGACAAGCCGGTGCTCAAAGTGCAGCTCGGCGATGATTGGCGGCGCGACAAAGGCAAAGTAGTCGGCACCAAGCCGGAGCCGCTCGCGGGCTTCGATGGCGGCGATAAGACGTACGTCCTCGCCGGGATCGCTGTTCGCGATGGCCTGCTTGTCGTTTCTCTTCCGCGGCAAAATGAACTACTCTTGGTGGATGTGCGTTCGGGTAAGACGGTCGGGCAGGCCAAGGTGGAGAGTCCGCGTGGCCTGGCCTTCGATGCCACTGGCAAGCTGCTCATCCTCAGCGGCACGAAACTAATCCGTTACGCGATCCATGGCCAGGCGCTTGATGCGGGTCAGTCGCTCATCGCGAACGGCCTCGAGGATCCGCGACACATTGCTCTCGATGCGAAGGGCAGTCTTTACATCAGCGACCGTGGGGCTTCGCATCAGGTGAAAATATTTGGTCCCGATGGACGCGCCCACGGAGCCATTGGCAAACCAGGCGCACCGCGCGCCGGTGCTTACGACGAATTGCATCTCAACAATCCGAATGGTCTTTGCGTCGATGAACGCGGCCGCGTGTGGGTGGCGGAAGCTGACTATCAGCCGAAGCGTGTGAGTGTGTGGAGCCCGGATGGCAAGCTGGTGCGCGCCTTCTACGGACCCAGCGAATATGGCGGCGGTGGCCAGCTTGATTCGCAGGATGCCAACCGCTTTTTCTATCGCGGCATGGAATTCGCCCTCGGCCGCGAGCACGGCACCGATCGGCTCGTGACGGTCTTTTCCCGCCCGCAGGATGACGATGCCGATGGCTCGTCGGAGTCGCACACCAACGGCCTCCCCGAGTATCCGCTCTACTTCGGCGGACGCCGCTACTTCACCAATTGCTTCAATTCGAATCCCACCACTGGCACGCCGTTCGCGATGCTGTGGATCGAGGAAAAGGGTGTGGCCCGGCGCGTGGCGGCGTTTGGCCGGGCGGCTGACTGGCCAGTGTTGCGGCGCACGGAATTCAAATCCCGCTGGCCGGCGGGCGTGGATCCTTCGGGCGATCCTGCAAAAAACGCGACGTTCTGCGCGTGGAGCGATCTGAACGGCGACGGACGCCCGCAACCGGAAGAGGTGCAGATGATCAGGGCCACCAGTGGAGGCATCGTGGTCCAACCGGGCCTCGCCTTTGCCGCTGCGCGCGTGGACGACTCGGCGATGCATTACACGCCCGTCAACTTCACGAAAGCCGGCGTGCCGGTGTATGATTTGGCAAAAGGCGAAATCCTCTTCCACGGCGCGCAAAAGCCGATGTCGAGCGGTGGCGACCAAGTGCTGGCGGACGCCAGCGGCTGGACCATCTCCACCGTGGCGCCCGCGCCTTTCCCGGCCGACAGTGTGGCCGGTGTTTTCAAGGGCCAGCCCCGTTGGTCCTATCCCAGCCTCTGGCCCGGGCTGCACGCCTCCCACGAGGCGGCGGTTCCCGACCGCCGCGGCATGCTTGTTGGCACCACGCGATTGCTTGGCGGATTTGTCAATCCCGCCGGGAGCGACACCGGTCCGCTGTGGTGCGTGAATGGCAACATGGGCAACATGTATCTCTTCACCGCCGACGGACTCTTCGTTGCGGAGCTATTCAAAGACGTGCGCCTCGGTTCGCTTTGGCAGATGCCCCGCGCGGAACGCGGCATGGACGTGACCGATCTCACGCTGCACGACGAAAATTTCTGGCCCAGCATCGCCCAGACGCCCGACGGGAAAGTCTATCTTGTCGACGGCGGGCGCACTTCGCTGGTCCGGGTGGATGGCCTCGACAGCTTGCGCCGGCTCCCCGACATTCCCCTCGATCTCAGTGCCGCCGAGCTTACCAAAGCCGCCGCGTGGGATGCGGAGCGCGAAGCCGCCCGCCAGCGCGAACGTGGCACCGAAATCCTACGCGTCACGATGTCCAAGGCCGCCCCCGTGGTGGATGGAAAACTGGACGACTGGGCCGGTGTGCAATGGGCGGTCGTCGACCAGCGTGGAACCAAGGCGAATTTCAACAGCAACAGCCAGCCGTACGACGTCAGTGCGGCGCTCGCGGTTAGCGGTGGCCGGCTCTACGCCGCCTTCCGCAGCAACGAGAACGACCTCCTGCGCAACGCCGGCGATGCGCTCAACGCGCCCTTCAAAACCGGCGGCGCTCTCGATCTCATGCTCGGCCCGGGCGGCGAGAGGAAAGGGGACGCGCCAGTAGCCGGCGACATCCGTCTGATCGTCACGCGGGTGGGCGGCAAACCGCGCGCCCTGCTTTATCGGGCTGTCGTTCCCGGGACGAAAGAACCAGTGAAATTCAGCAGCCCCTGGCGCACGATCACCCTGGACCGCGTGGACGATGTGACAAACGATGTTCAACTCGCCGATGATGGCGCCGGCCATTACGAATTCAGCATCCCGCTCCAGACCTTGGGTGCGCCTTTCGACAAGATCCAAGCGGGCACCCGGCTGCGCGGCGATGTGGGGATTCTGCGCGGCAACGGCAGTCAGACGCTCCAGCGGGTTTATTGGACCAACAAGGCCACCGCCATCGTCGCCGACGTGCCCAGTGAGGCCC
The DNA here is from genome assembly GCF_040003245.1 of Chthoniobacter sp. Classification (NCBI taxonomy): domain Bacteria; kingdom Pseudomonadati; phylum Verrucomicrobiota; class Spartobacteria; order Chthoniobacterales; family Chthoniobacteraceae; genus Chthoniobacter; species Chthoniobacter sp. Next base: position 15,080 of record NZ_JBDUCX010000038.1, on the reverse strand, counting down.
AGTTGGCCCCGAAGCTCTGGGGATGGCTCGATTTTGCCGCACCATGATCGGGGGCTTTTACTCTGGGAAAGTGCCCCGGCACGGGAGGGCCGGCGAATTCCGCCAAGGAAAAACCCATTGCAGGATTTAATACGCAGACGTATAAAGGCCCGCTCCCCCGTTTCTGTAAATACCCTCTCGACCATGCAAGTCCCGCATCTCCCTGTCCTTCGCCTCGGTCGCAGCTACGAAAGCCTCGATAAACTCGAAATCAAGGACCACCGGACCGGCGAGGTCAAAGCGGTCGTTTCGACCATCAACGCCGGCATCCTGCGCAAGGATTTCCGCAAGCTCGGCGAAGCCCGGGCGGCGCTCAAGAAATTCACGATCGCCCAGCTCATTGAGATGTGTTCCAAGGCGGGCGAGTTGTTCCTCAACGGCACCTTGCCGCTCGGCGACCAGGGGCACACGCAATCACCGGACGAATACGTGGCCACGCTCAGCGCCACCAGCGGACTGCCGCACGTGATGGTGCGGCGCAACATGACCAAGATTCACCACGCGCTGACTCACCTCGGCGAGGTGCTCAATGGGCTCTCCCGTGGGCTCGATCTTTCGATCATCGATTCCGGCTTCGGTGAGCAGTTCGGCACCAAACTCTCCTTTTTCCCGACCTGCCAGGCGCTTGGGCTCGTCATGCCGAGCAATTCGCCGGCGGTCAATTCGCTCTGGCTGCCGGCCATCGCCCTCAAGACGCCGGTGATAATCAAGCCTGGTCGTGATGAGCCGTGGACGCCGTTCCGCCTCATCCAGGCCTTCATCGCCGCGGGCATCCCGGCGGAGGCGTTTGGCTTTTATCCGACGGACCATGAGGGCGCGGCCGAGATTTTGAAAAGTTGCGGACGCGCGCTGATCTTTGGGGACAAATCCACGATGGCCCAATACGCCAACAACCCCGCCATCCAGCTTCACGGCCCCGGTTGGAGCAAGATCATCGTCGGCGACGATCAGATCGAGAACTGGCGCGATTACATCGACGTGATGGCGGCGAGCATTTCCGAAAACGGCGGCCGCTCGTGCATCAATGCCAGCGCCATCGTCGTGCCGAAGTACGCCGCCGAGATCGCCGACGCGCTCGCGCAAAAACTGGGGCCGATCGTCCCGACGCGCAACGACGATCCCGAGGCGAGGTTGAGCGGATTCGCCAATCTGAAAATGGCCGACTTCATCGACGCGCAAATTGAGGACGGCCTCAAGACACCGGGAGCGGTCGACGCCACGGCGAAGTACCGCAACGGCCCACGCAAGGTGGAGTTTGAAGGGGGAGTGTATTTGCGCCCCACGATCGTCCAGTGCGACAGCTTTGCGCATCCGCTGGCGAACAAGGAATACCTCTGCCCCTACGCCAGCGTGGTGCAGTGCCCGCAGTCCGAGATGTTGAGCAAGATCGGCTACTCGCTGTCCGTCTCCGCGATCACCAAGGACGAAGCGTTCATCGAGCAAATCCAGGCCTTCCCGGAAATAGAACGCCTCAACATCGGCCCGGTCTCGACGATGAAGATTTCGTGGGACCAGCCGCACGAAGGCAACATGTTTGAATTCCTCTACCGCCGCCGCTCGATCGAGCGTGGCTGGTAACTTCCCGAAAAGACATGCCCATGCTCGCACGTCCGGCAGCTTCCCTCGCGATTCGCTCCGCGAGTGAAGCGGAAATTCCGGCATTGCGTGGGCTGGCCGAGCGCATTTGGCGTACTTCGTATGCGATGCTGCTCACCCCCGCGCAGATCGATTACATGCTCGGGTGGATGTATTCGCCGGAGACCATCGCCAGCGAGATGATGGAGGGCACGATTTGGGAAACGGCGTGGCTCGATGAAGAGTTGATCGGTTTCCATTCGTGCTCGCCTGAACCGCAGGCGCAGAGCCTGAAACTCAACAAACTCTACCTCCTGCCGGAGCTGCAAGGTCTCGGCCTCGGCCAGCAACTGCTCGACCGCGTGCATGCGCTGGCGGCGGAACGTGGCGCCCGGCAGGTCTGGCTGCAGGTCAACAAACAGAATGCGCGGGCCATTCGCGCTTACGAGCGCGCGGGCTATGGGGTCGAGCGCTCCGCAGTCTTCGATATTGGCGGGGGCTTCGTGATGGACGATTTCATCATGACGCGGGCGATCTGACTTTCCTTGACCATGCACGCCTCCACTCGCAATTCCGGCACGATCCCTGGCCTGCAAGGCTTCGATTTCAATCCGCGGACGCGGGTGATCTTCGGCGAGGACACGATCGAGCGCGTGGGGGAACTGGCTCGTGAATTTGGTTCCAAGCATGTCCTGCTTGTGACCGACAAAGGCATTGCGGCTGCGGGGCACCCATCGCGCGCCGTTGGCTTCCTCGAGGCCGCGGGCCTGCATGTCACGATTTTCGATGAGGTGCGCGAAAACCCCACCACCGTGGATGTGGAGCGCTGCGTCGCTGTAGCGCGCACGGCCGGGATCGATCTGATCGTCGGCCTCGGCGGCGGCAGTAGCATGGATACGGCGAAAGGCACCAACTTCATCCTGACCAATGGCGGGCAGATGAAGGACTACTGGGGCGTGGGCAAGGCCACGAAGCCCATGCTGCCCATGATCGCGATTCCCACGACCGCAGGCACCGGCAGCGAATGCCAGTCCTTCGCCTTGATTTCCGACGACCAGACGCACCTGAAGATGGCCTGTGGCGATCCCAAGGCCGCGGCCCGGGTGGCCATTCTCGATCCGCTGCTCACCGTCTCACAGCCGCCACGGGTGACCGCCTGCACCGGCATCGATACGCTCGTGCACGCGATCGAGACCGCGGTCACCAAAAAGCGCACCCCGCTTTCGGCGATCTACTCCCGCGAAGCCTTTCGGCTTTGTCTGGGCGGACTTGAGCGCGTCTTGCGCGATCCGCAGGATCTCGAGGCGCGCGGCATGATGCAGCTTAGCGCGGCCTTTGCCGGTACGGCGATCGAAAACAGCATGCTCGGTGCGGCCCACTCCGCGGCCAATCCGCTCACGGCGCGGTTTGGCGTAGTGCATGGGCAGGCGGTGGGCTTGATGCTGCCCGCGGTGATCGCCTTCAACGCGCGCGATCCCCTGGCGCACGAACGCTACATGGAGCTCAGCGAGACCGCGGACCTCGGCCCAATCGAGGAATTCGTGGCGGAATTGGAAGTGCTGCTCGATGTTGCCAAAATGCGCGAAGGCCTTGCTCAATACGGTATCGACCCCAAACAGTTCCCGGCGCTCGCGAAGGAAGCCGCGCAACAGTGGACCGCGGGCTTCAATCCGCGGCAAATTGACGCTGCCGATTTCGAGCGTCTTTACGAGGAGGTCTTCGGATGAGAGCCCTCGTTGTACTATTCGCGCTCGCCGTTGCCGCCCATGGAGCCGACTGGCCCATGCACCGCGGAGGCCCGCAATTGCAAGGCCGCGCGGACATGGCCGCCCCGGCGAAGCCGGATCTCGCGTGGACTTTCTCCGCCGGCAAACCGATCAAGGCGGGCGCCGCGATCGTGGCGGGGCGCGTTTTTGTCGGGGACGACGATGGCATGGTGCACGCCGTCGAATTCGCGACCGGCAAGGAACTTTGGAAATTCAAGACCGAGGCGAGCATCGAGGCGACGCCATTGGTGCTGCGCGACGTCGTCTACCTTGGTTCCAGCGATGGCAACGTTTACGCGCTCGAGGCGGCGACGGGAAAACTGAAGTGGAAATATGAGACCGGCGACAAGGTGCTGGGCGGCGCGAATTACGCGAAGAATCCGACGGGTGACGGCGAGTGGCTGCTCATCGGCAGCTACGATACCAATTTGCATTGCGTCGACGCGGCGACCGGCAAGGTCGTCTGGACACACGCCACGGACAATTACATCAACGGCACCCCCGCCCTCTTTTCGACCGGGGAAATCGTTTTCGGCGGCTGCGACAGCTACATTCATGTGCTGCAATTGATCGACGGCAAGGAACTGCGGCAGATCGATTCCGATGCCTACATCGCCTCCTCGGTAGCGATCATGGATGGCCTCGGTTACGTCGGGAACTACGGAAACCTCGTGCTGGCCTTCGATCCCAATGGCCCCAAGGGCAGCGAGGTGAAATGGAAATATCGCGACCGCAGTTTTCCCTACTTCTCCTCGGCTGCCCTCACAGCGGACCGCGTGATCATCGGCGGACGCGACAAGCGCCTGCACTGCATCGACCGCGCCACCGGCAATGGTGTGTGGAAGTTCGACGCACGCGGCCAGGTGGACAGTTCACCCATCATCTGCGGCGACGCCATCGTCGTCGGCTGCGAGGATGGCCGGCTTTACTGCGTCAATCTCGCCGATGGCAAGGAGCGCTGGGAATATGAGATCGGCGCCGCTGTCACCGCCTCACCCGCTGCTGCCGACGGCCTGGTCATTGTCGGCGCGGAGGACGGAAATCTTTACGCATTCGGTAAACCTGCAGCACCCGCAAAACCATGAGTCACGACGTTCTCGAAATTCTCGAACAAGATAAGAAACACGACGAAACAGAGGTCGGTAACTACTTCGTCGCCAACTACCCGCCATTCTCCTACTGGGACGCCGAGACTGCCAAGACCGTGCGCGGCCTGCTTGACCAACCGCAGAAGCCGGGCGTGCCGCTCGGCGTCTATTTCCACGTTCCGTTTTGCCGCAAGCGCTGCCACTTCTGCTACTTCCGCGTTTACACCGACAAGAACGCCGACGAGATCAAGCGTTACCTGGACGCCGGCATCGCCGAATTTGAAATCTACGCTCGCTCGCCGCTCATCCGCGGGCGCAAACCGCAGTTCGTTTACTTCGGCGGGGGCACCCCCAGCTACCTGTCGGTCTCGCAATTGAAATCGCTCACCGATCGCATGAAAGCCCTGCTGCCGTGGGACGAAGTAGAAGAAGTCGCCTTCGAAGCCGAACCCGGTACGCTCACGGAAGCGAAACTCAGTGCCATCCGCGAGATCGGCGTGACGCGCCTCTCGCTCGGCGTCGAGAATTTCGATAGCCACATCCTCGAGATCAACGGCCGCGCCCATCGCACCGACGAAATCTATCGCGCCTACAATTTCGCGCGTTCCATCGGCTTCCCGCAGATCAACATCGATCTCATCTCCGGCATGGTCGAGGAGACCGAGGAGAACTGGCGCGAGAATGTGCGCAAGACCATCGAATTGCAGCCCGACAGCGTGACGATCTACCAGATGGAAGTGCCTTACAACACCGGCATCTACAAGGACATGAAGGCTGAGGGCAAACTCACCGCTCCGGTGGCCAATTGGCACACCAAGCGCGCTTGGGTGGACTACGCGTTCAGCGAAATGGAGAAGGTCGGCTACACCGTCACCAGCGGTTACACCGCGGTGCGCGATCCGCAAAAGACGAAGTTCATTTATCGCGATGCCTTGTGGAGCGGCGCGGATCTCATCGGCCTCGGCGTCGCGTCCTTCTCCCATATCGCGGGCACCCACTTCCAAAACATCAACGAATTCTCGCAGTATCTCGAGGCGATCCAGGCCGGCGAACTGCCCATCTCGCGCGCCATGACGACGACCGAGGAGGAGCGCATGATCCGCGAATTCATCCTGCAAATGAAACTCGGACGCGTGAGCCTCCAGTATTTCCGGGATAAGTTCAGCGTGAATGTCGCCGAGCGCTTCAGTCAGCAGTTCGATGACCTGCGTGCGCGCAATCTGCTCACCACGCAAGGCGACTGGCTCGTGCTCACCCGCGAAGCCTTGCTCAAGGTCGACACGCTGCTCCACGCGTTCTTCCTGCCCCAACACCGCGGCCCGCGTTACGTATGATTACCGCGCACGAAACCGAGTTGCTCTATCCGCTCACGCTATTTTGGCAGACGGGCGGTCACGCCTTGCCCGAGTACACCGTGCTCGATGGCGAAGCGGTCCCCGAGCCTTACCGTGGCCTGCTCGTTCATAATGGCGACATGACTTCGCGGCTCGAGAAGTTCTGGCGCGGCGACATCGTCCTCGAAGTGCTGCATCGCGAGCACACCCCGGAAGTCTATCGCCGCGAAGTCGTACTGCACATTGAGCAGACCGATCTGCCCGTGGAATACGGCGCCATCGAAATCGACCTCAGCGCGTTCGACGGCGAATTGCGGCAGCTCATTCTGGAGCAACACTTGCCGCTCGGCGGGTTGCTCAATCGCTTCGCCATTCGCTATCGCAGCGAACCGAAGGGCTTCATCAAGCTTGGCGCCGATGCGGTCATGCAGCGCGTCTTTCGTCTGCCCGAGACGCACGAGTTTTACGGGCGGTGCAACGTCCTGCTCGGCGACCACGATCGTGCGCTGGCGCGGATCGTCGAGGTCTTGCGGCCGGCGGAAGCCGCCCCATTGTAGATGATCGCGGGCCGGCTGGTTTCGAAAATCGCGGTGGTGATGCTGCTGGCGGCGTCCGCTCCCGCCGCGGATTGGCCGCGCTACCTCGGGCCGAATAACGACAGCAGTTCGTCGGAAACGAAGCTCCTGCACGAGTGGCCGAAGGAAGGCCCGCACAAGCTTTGGGAATATCCGAAGGGCGACGGTCACACCGGTCCGGTCGTCGCCGGCGGGCGCGTCGTTCTCTTTCACGCGCTCGATGGCCATGAAGTCATCGACTGCCTCGATGCCGCCACCGGCGCCCGCCAATGGCGCGTCAGCTATCCCGCGGATTATCAGGCGCAATTCGGCGCCGGCCCTGGACCGCGCACCGCTCCCGTCATCGACGGCGGGCTCGTCTTCACCCTCGGCATCAAAGGCACGCTCCAGGCGCTCGACCTCGCCACCGGCGCGGTGAAATGGAAACGCGAACTCGCCAGTGAGTACAAGTTGCTGCCCACCTTTTTCGGCCAGGGCGGCACGCCGCTCGTCATGGGCGACAAATTGATTGTCCCGCTCGGCACCGAAGACCAGAAATCCGTCGTCGCGCTTGACAAGCAAACCGGCCGCGAGCTCTGGGCGGCGAAGCACGCCTGGGGATCGAGTTACTCCTCGCCCGTGCCGGCCAAATTTTACGGACGCGAGTGCGTGCTGGCCTTTCAGGGCGGCATGGACGATCCACCCACCGGCGGCCTGCTCGTGATCGATGCCGCCGATGGCACCGTGTTCAGCGCCACGCCGCACCGCGCGCGCATGTTCGCCAGCGTCAGCATTTCCGCCCCGGTTGTTTCGGGAAATCGCGTCTTCATCGCCGAGGCCTACACCGAGGGCGGAGCGTGTGTGGAGATCGCACCGGATTTCACCGCGAAAGTCGCGTGGCGCGCGCGCAAGTTCGACACCTATCTCATGTCCGCGGTGCCCTACGATGGCTGCTTTTTCGGCTTCGCCGGACAGCACCAGCAAAACGCCGCGCTCGTCTGCTACGAAGTCGCTTCCGGCAATGAACTCTGGCGCGATGATCTCGGCGGCCGATTCCAGCGCGGTTCCTTGCTGCGGGCCGATGGCGGCTTCCTCTGCCTCGGCGAAAATGGCGATCTCGCGTGGCTCGATCTCACTCGCAAAGGCGCGAAGATCACCGCCGCCGCGAAATTCTTTCACGCCCCGGAAACGTGGACCGCCCCGGCCCTCAGCGATGGCCGGCTCTTCATCTGCCAGAATGAAGCGGGCGCTAATGGCACCAAGCCGCGACTCATCTGCTACGACCTTCACGGCCGGTAGCCACCGATGAAAATCGTCCTGCTTACGCCCGGCACTGGCAGCTACCACTGCGGCGTCTGCATGCGCGACAATGCGCTCGCCAAAGAACTGCACCGGCAGGGGCACGACGCGCTCATGCTGCCGATGTACCTGCCGCTCACGCTCGACGAGGACGCCGCCAGCCCGGATATGCCCATCTTCTTTGGTGGCGTGAGCGTTTATCTGCGGCAGAAAATCCCGTGGTTGCGCCACATGCCGCACTGGCTCGATCGTCTCCTCGCGAATCGCGCGCTCCTCCGCCTCGTCGCCGGCAAGGCCGCCGCTCGCACGGGCGGACCCGACGTCGCGGAACTGACCCTCTCCATGCTCCGCGGCGAACTCGGCAATCAGGCCGGCGAAATCGAAGAACTCATCGCCTGGCTCCGCGAGCACGGCCGGCCCGACGCCATCTGGATCTCCACCGCGCTCCAGGCCGGTCTCGCCCGGCGGATCAAGGCCGAACTCGGCGTGCCCGTCCTCGGTTTCCTGCAAGGCGAGGACGCCTTTATCGACGGTCTCGGCGCCCCGTGGAGCGAACGCGTCTGGACATTGCTCAGCGAGCGCATGCGTGACACCGACCGCTGGATTGCCCCCAGCCAATACTTCGCTGAACTCATGGCCCAGCGCCTCGGCTGGAGCGCTGCCGAACGCGAACAGCGCATCCAGGTCGTGCCCAATGGCATCTCGCTCGACGGCTACGGCGCCGCACCCGAGCCCCCGCCGCAAGTCATCGGCTACCTCGCGCGCTTCATACCGGGCAAAGGTCTGGGCTTATTGGTCAACGCCTTCATCGCCTTGAAAAAACGCGGCCGCTTTCCCCAGGCGAAACTTCGCTGCGCCGGCTCCATGACCGAGCACGACACCATTTACGTCGAAACCCTCCAGGCCCATCTGCGCACTGCCGGCTTCGAGGAGGACGTCGAATGGCACCCCAACGTCAGCCGCGAAGAGAAGATCACCTTCCTGGAGGGCCTCACCCTGTTCTCCGTCCCCGCCACTTACGGCGAAGCCTTCGGCATGTACGTCATTGAGGCCCTCGCTGCCGGCGTGCCCGTCGTCCTGCCCAACACCGCCGCCTTCCCCGAGCTCGTCGAGAGCACCGGCGGTGGCCTGCTTTTTACTCTGGCGGGCAATGACGCCGGCGATGCCGAACGCCTCGCCGATGCCCTCGAATCCCTCCTCGCCGCTCCTGAGCAGGCCCGCGCCTTGGGCGCCAGTGGACGTGCCGCCATCCAGCGCGAATACACCATCTCCCGCCTCGCGGAACGCCTCGCCGCGATCACACGCGAAATGATCGACGCGCCGCAGCCCGTCCATTAAGTTCCGCCGCAATGCCTTACGAATTCAAGCACACCCGCCGCGTGGAATTTGCGGAAACCGACATGGCGGGCATTGTGCATTTCTCGAATTTTTTCCGCATGATGGAAGCTGCCGAGCACGCCTTTTTTCGTTCGCTCGGCTTCACTATTCACGGACTGGAAGACGACACCACGCTTGGCTGGCCGCGGGTCAGTGCGGCGTGCGATTACCGCGCTCCTCTGCGCTTCGAGGAAGAGGTCGAGATCCATCTCGTTGTCGCCGAGGTGCGCAGCCGCTCCATCCGTTACCAGTTCATTTTCCGCAAGGTCGGCGATGGCACGGAAGTCGCCCGTGGCAGCGTTGCCGCCGTCTGCGCCACCGTCGATAAAACGACCGGCAAGCTGGTCCCCGTCCTCATCCCCGATCGCATCCGCGCGAAGATCTCAGCCGCCCCGCCGGAGTTACTAAGAACGCCCGCCGCAGCCTGATTGATATTTTACCCTACACACCACATGCCACCGACCACCGCATCCCAATCCTCCGCCACCTGGCTCTCGTTTGCCCTGCTCACCGTGCTCTGCTGGGGCACCTACGGTATCTTCCTTGCCACGGGCTCCGAAAACATGCACGACGCCGCGAACGGCCGCATGAAGGCGTTCCTCTTTGTCGGCATCGCCTACTTTCTGGCCGCCGTGCTCGCGCCCTTGCTCATCCTCGTGCTCAGCGGCGCGAATTGGGACTACCCCGTGAAGGGCATGGTCCTGTCCCTCGTCGCCGGCATCGTGGGCGCCATCGGTGCGCTCGGCGTGCTCCTCGCCTTCGGCGCCAAGGGCAACCCGGCGGTGGTCATGACCATCGTCTTCTCCGGCGCACCGGTCATCAACGCGATCATCTCGCTCATTGTGAAGCCGCCCGCCAACGGCATCGGCAGCGTGCCGATTCAATTCTGGCTCGGCATTCTCCTCGCCGTCTGCGGTGGCGCCTTGGTGACGAAATACAAGCCCGGCCCCTCGCATGGGCCGAAGCCCGCCGCGCCCGTCGTCGCCGAGCAAAAGGCCTAGGGCCGCCGTCATCCTTCGAGGAGCAGCACCCCCGCCGCATGAGCCAGATCGAGCATCTGCGCGCGCTGCTCGCCGAACTCACGCCGGGCAATCGCTTCTACTCCCGGCGGCTCGCGGCGGAAGGCGTGGACGCTCGCGCCATCGCCTCGCTGGAGGAATTCTCCCAGCGCATCGCCTTCACGCACAAGCAGGATCTCGTCGTTGACCAGGCGGCGCACTCGCCCTACGGCACCAATCACACCTACCCGCTCGAGCGCTACACGCGCTTCTGCCAGACCAGCGGCACCACCGCCCGCCCGCTCGTCATCCTCGACACGCCGGAGAGTTGGGACTGGATGCTCGGCAACTGGGCGGCCATCTACCGCGCCGGCGGGTTGGTCCCCGGCGACCGCATTTACTTCGCCTTCTCCTTCGGTCCGTTCCTCGGCTTCTGGACCGCCTTCGATGCTGCGGCGAAATCCGGCTATCTCGGCATCCCCGGCGGTGGCCTCGGCAGCGCCGCGCGGGTCCGCGCCATGATCCAGCACCGCGCCACCGTGCTCTGCTGCACACCCACCTACGCGCTGCATCTCGCCCAGGCTGCGGTGAAGGAAGAGATCGATCTCCGCGAGGCATCGGTGAAAAAGATCATCGTCGCTGGCGAGACCGGCGGCAGCGTGCCTGAGGTGCGGCAGCGCATCAGCGCGGCCTGGCACGGCGCCGAAGTGCTCGACCACTACGGCATGACCGAAGTCGGCCCCGTTGCCTACCAGACCCCGCAGCGCCCCGATCTTTTGGAAATCATCGAGGACTCCTATTTCGCCGAGATCGTCCGCCCGGAATCCGGCGAACCCGTCGCCCCCGGTGAAACCGGCGAACTCGTCCTCACCACGCTCGGCCGCACCGCCTGCCCGTTGCTCCGCTATCGCACCGGCGACCTCGTGCGCCGCGCGCCGGATGTCCCCGGCTTCGCTCTTGCCGGCGGCATCATCGGGCGCGCCGACGACATGGTCGTCGTCCGCGGCGTCAACCTCTACCCCGCCGCCTTCGATGCCGCCGTGCGCCTCGTGCCGGAGATCGAGGAATACCGCGTCGTCATCAGCCATCGCGGCGCCTTGACGGAGGTCGAGGTCCAGTTCGAAAGCGCCGACGACACCGCCGCCAAGAAACTCGAGCGTGCCCTCTCCTCCACCTTTTCCCTGCGCATCCCAGTCACCCCCGTCGCGCCTCTCACCCTGCCGCGCTTCGAAATGAAAGCGCGACGCTGGATCACGCGCGATTAAGTTACGCCTATGCTCCTCGAAATTCGCAACCTCACCAAGACCTACCGCGCTCCCGACGGTGGCGACGCTGTCGATGTGCTGCGCGGCGTGGACCTGCAAATGGCTGCGGGCGAAACGCTCTCCATCGTCGGTCCCTCCGGGTCAGGCAAGAGCACCGTCCTCAACGTCATCGGCGCGCTCGACCAGGCCGATGCCGGCGAAGTGCTTGTCGACGGCCGCGACATCGAGAAGCTCAATAAGAACGAACTGGCTGCCTACCGCAGCACCACCGTCGGCTTTATCTTCCAACTGCACCACCTCCTCCCGCAGTGCACTATCCTGGAGAACGTCCTCGTCCCCACGCTCGCCGTGCCTAAGCCCCAGCGCGAAGCCGCCCGTGGCCGCGCGGAGGAATTGCTCGAGGCCGTCGGCCTGAAGCATCGCCTCAACCACCGGCCCGGCGAACTCTCCGGCGGGGAACGCCAGCGCGTGGCCGTCGCGCGTTCGCTCATCAACGAGCCCAAGCTTCTCCTCGCCGATGAACCCACCGGCGCCCTCGACCGCGTCAACGCCGCCAAGCTCGTCGACCTCCTCGTCGAGCTCAATCGCACGCGCAAGGTCACGCTCATCATGGTCACGCACGCTCCCGAACTCGCCGAGCGCATGGCCCGCGTGCTCGAACTCGTGGACGGCAAGCTCATCGCCCAGGCATGAATGCCCGGACCGCAACTCCGGGGAGCGCACTCGTCCCGAGTGCTGGTCGTGTCGTCCCGACACGACGAACTTCCATAAGCCGACTTCGTAGAAGGCCCTCAATTTTCTCTTTCGTCACCCGGCAAAAAGTTCGTTTCGGCGGGACGTCGAAACCAGCACTCGAGACGAGTGCGCTCCCCGGAGATTTGCGCTGCGCCTTATGAATGCGTGGCGATTGATCTTCAGCGGAGCGCGCTACTATTGGCGCACGCATCTCGGCGTCTTGATCGGCGCCGCCCTCGGCGCCCTCGTCCTCACCGGCGCATTGCTCGTCGGCGATTCCGTGAAAGCGACCCTGCGCGGCCAGGCCCTCGCCCGCGTCGGCCATACAGACGTCGCCATGACCGCCGGCGACCGCTTCTTCCGCGCGGCACTCGCGAAATCGGTCAGTCCCGACGCAGCCCCCGCCATGATGCTGCGTGCTTCCGTCGCCCGCGCCGATGGCGCCGCGAGGGTGAATACGATCCAATTGCTCGGCGTCGAGGAACACTTCTGGAAGCTTTCGCTCGCAAATCAACCGGTCGACCTCCCCTCGGATGGCATCGTGCTCAACGAGCGTCTCGCCCAGCAACTCGGCGCGAAGGCGGGTGACACCGTCGTCGTTCGCGTGGAAAAGCCCGGGCTCTTTTCGCGCGATGCGCCACTCTCCGGCGACGAGAGCGATGTCGTGGCCATCCGCGCCAAGGTCACTCGTGTTGTCTCCGCTGCGGATTACGGAAACTTCGCCCTCACCGCGAGCCAGATCCCACCATTTTCGGCATTCCTTTCGCTTGATGTCCTGGCGGGAAAGGTCGGGCTGGCTGGGAAAGCGAATCTTTTACTGGGGCGCAATCCGGGTCAGTCCATCCCCGCACCAACGGAACGCTCTCTTTTTCAGCATGACCAAAACAAGAGGCACATCCGTGACGAATCGCTTTTGCTCATTGAGGTGATGAGCGATTTCTCGCTGGCCGACGCGTCGCTCGATTTGCTCGATCTCAAGACTGGGGGCATCGAACTGCGCAGTCCGCGTGTCTTTCTCGAGCCGGTGATTGTCAACGCGGCACTGTTGGCGCAGGGCGGAGAGCGCGTGGAAGCGCTGACGTATTTCGTCAACGAGCTGCGTGCGGGCGACAAGGCGACACCGTACTCCATGGTTACCGCCGTCACCCCGGCCGCTGCGGGCCCGGTGCCCGCCGATTTGAAGGACGGCGAGATCGCCATTACCCAATGGCTGGCGGATGATCTGTCGGTAGGCGTCGGCGGCGTAGTGGCCATCAAGTATTACGTCATGGGCGAGCGGCGGGAGTTGGTGGAAAAGACCCACCAATTCACCGTGCGTGTGGTGCTTCCGATGGATGCGCCGCAGGTCAACAGCTCGTGGATGCCCGATTTCCCTGGCCTCGCGGACAAGCAGAACTGCCGCGACTGGAAGCCCGGCTTTGACTTCGATTCCACGAAGATGCGCGACAAGGATCAGGCCTACTGGGAAAAGTATCGCGGCACGCCCAAGGCCTTCGTGAATCTTAAGATCGGGCAGGAGCTGTGGGGCAATCGCTGGGGCAAGATGACGGCGATCCGCTGGCTCGCCGGGACGGACAAGACGGCCTTGGAAAAAGAGCTGCTCTCGAGACTCACGCCCGACATGCTCGGCTTTCAATTCATCCCCCTGCGTGAGCAGGCACTGGCCGCGACCCATGCCCCAGTCGATTTCGGCGAGCTGTTCGTCTACTTCTCCTTCTTCCTCATCATCGCCGCCGCCGTGCTCACGGGCATGCTCTTCGTCTTCTCGCTCGAGCAGCGCAATGCCGAGGCGGGCCTGCTGCTCGCGCTCGGGCTGCGCCCGAAACAGGTGCGCCGCATCTTTCTCTCCGAGGGCGCCATCCTCGCCTTCGTCGGCAGCGTGCTCGGCGCCTTTGCCGGCATCCTTTATACCAAGGTGGTCCTCTACGCCCTGTCCACCGTCTGGCGTGGTGCTGTCGGCTCGGTCCAGTTTCAGTTCGTCCTGCCACCGGAGACCCTGGCCACCGGCGTCTTCTCGGGCGTCGCCGTCGCCTTGCTTGCCATGTGGCTGGCCAGCCGCCGGCAGTTGCGGCACAGCGCGCGGGAATTGATGAACGGGGAAGTCGTTGAGTCTGCCAAACGGCAGGGCAAACCCGTCGTCGTCTTGACCCTCGCCGTGGTCGCCCTGCTCAGTGCCGTGGGCTTGCTCTTGTCGGTCAAAGGCGCGGAGGCCTTTTTTGGCGCGGGCGCGTTGCTCCTCATCTCCGGCATGCTCTTTTGTCTCGGCTGGTTGCGGCGTCTTGCGATGGCGGCGACGAGTGGCCTCGCCAGCATATCCGAGCTCGGCACGCGCAATACCACCCGTCGCCGCGGGCGCAGCCTCGCCACCATCGCCGTGCTCGCCAGCGGCGTCTTCATGGTGGTGGCCGTCGATTCCTTCCGCCACCCCGCTCCTCGCGATGGCGACACCAGCGATCCGGGCACCGGGGGCTTTGCGCTAGTCGGGGAATCCGCTCTGCCCATCTACGAGGATCTCAACTCCGCCAAGGGCCGCGCCCAGTACGGCCTCGGCGATGACGTCATGCAGAATGTGAAAGTCGTCCCGCTTCGCGTCCGCGACGGCGACGAAGCCAGTTGCCTCAATCTCAACCTCGCCCTTCAGCCGCGCATTCTTGGCGTGCAGCCCAAGGAACTCGCCGCGCGCAAAGCCTTCCAATTCTCCGGCGGAAAAGGCGATTGGAACGCCCTCACACAGACCCTCGCTGCCGATGAAATCCCCGGCATCGCCGACGCCAACACGCTGGAATACTCCGTGAAGAAAAGCGTTGGCGACACCATCGAGTACCGCGACGAACGCGGACAAACGCTCAAGGCGCGCATCGTCGCCGCGCTCGCCGGTTCCCTTCTGCAAGGCAACGTGCTCATTTCGGAAGACGCCTTCGTGAAGCACTTCCCGGGCAGCAGCGGCTACCGGTATTTCCTCATCGATTGCCCGCCGGACAAGGCGGAGACGGTGCGCGCCGCGCTCTCCCGCGCGCTCACCGATCGCGGCCTGGAACTCACCACCACCG
>NZ_JBDUCX010000218.1:0-11732 GCF_040003245.1 Chthoniobacter sp. | reverse complement strand
CTGCTCATTTTCGCCAAGCCGATCGCATGGTCGCGCTTTGGCCGGGTGGTCTTCGTCTTCCAACTGCTTTACGCCGCCAGCCTCCTCGGCCAGTGGGTGTATGGTGCCCGGCTGGCGACGTCCTTGAACCCGAACGGCTGAGCCTACCCCGATTCCCATGTGGCCATTTAAGAAAAAAGCAAAACCGGCAACGCGGACGGTTCCGACGAGCCAGATTTCCTACAGCCAGTTGGATATTACCGAGCGGTTCGACGACCACATGGATCTGCAGCCGGACGATTGGATTGCGACCGAGCCTTTGAACAAGATGACTCCGAACGCCCCGGCGCAGGGTCTGCCGTCCGTCGACGCCAGCGAAGACGAGGTCTATGCGGCGGCGACCCAACTTTCCCAGTTCCGGGAATCGATCGCGATTCCCAACGACGGTGTGTATTGCCCGGTCTGTCACATCGCGAATATCGACCTCGCGAAGCTGCGCCAGCCGTGTCCGAAGTGCAGCCGGCCGCTGTTGAAATTTGGTTGGGATTGAGCCCATGCATCACCCAAACGCCGACGCGATGAAAACCCCACCGGCCACAACCCCTCGTACGAATCCGCTGGGCCGATTCTTGAATTGGAAATTCATCGCCGCGTTCTTCGCGGCCGGTCTGCTCGCCTTCGCGGCAGGACTCATGCACCGCGGCACCGCCAGCCTTTCATATCCCCTTCTCGCGTGGTCCCCGTTTCTCCTCTTTATCAATTTTCATATGGCGTTGGCCGCGCGGACAGGCCGGGAAAAGCGTTCCGCCGCAATGGGTTTTGCCATCACTGTCGGCCTGGTAGTGATAGCCCTCCGATGGATTTGATCTGATGGACGCAACACCTGCCCATGATCACGGAACTTCCCTGAGTTCGTCGCGCCTCTTGACCCGCCTGTCATCTGTCGGCGCTATCTTCTCGATCGCCGTTCTGCTGGCTCTGTTGTATTACAAACACGGCAACGATAGCAATCACACTGGCTTCGAACCTTGGTTGCTCTCGATCGTATTTGTTCCGACGGCAGCGGTGGGCATTGCCGCTGTTTATCGGAACTCGTCTCGGCCACTGGGCATTTTTGCCTGCTGCGTCGGAATCGGCTGCATGGTGTTCTTGTTCTACCTCGACTACTTCAACATCCTTGTTCAGTACGAACGCTGGATCGCTCGGGGAATGCCATGAACTCCAGATCAGCTGCGTTGCTGGGCTTCTCGATGCGAATGCGCTTCCCCATGTGCTATCACTCCCAAGGATGACCTCCTTTCGTTTCTCCACCATAGCGCACAGCGACCACCTCTTTTGTAGCCCGATGGCGATTATGACACCTGATCCCCGCGCGTGATTCTCTGGCGACCAGTCGGATTTAAAGAACTCGCTCTGCTGTTCGACGCACAGATGCGCGAGTTCCCGCCGCGGCTGCCCGAGCAGCCGATCTTTTATCCGGTCACGAACCGCGCCTATGCGGAACAGATCGCCCGCGACT
Source organism: Chthoniobacter sp. (assembly GCF_040003245.1). Taxonomy (NCBI): domain Bacteria; kingdom Pseudomonadati; phylum Verrucomicrobiota; class Spartobacteria; order Chthoniobacterales; family Chthoniobacteraceae; genus Chthoniobacter; species Chthoniobacter sp. The sequence continues at coordinate 10,234 of NZ_JBDUCX010000218.1, read as the reverse complement.
GGAATACCAAGGAGGACGATAGAGCCGGCTATGTCACCGAGTTCGAGATTCCAGACGCCTACGCGGCGCAGTTCGAACGCCATGTCGTCGGGGGACATGAGCACGAGGAATTGTGGGTGCCGGCAGAGCGCCTGTCGGAATTCAATGCGCGCATCCGCGCCCCGATTCGCGTCGTGGCTGCTTACTTCGGCGACGGCTTTGGCGGTTTTGTTCCGGAGCAGTGCGGCCTGCGCGGCAAGTCCGCCACGGAGCAGTTTACCTGTCTCACCGAATGGCTTCCCTACAGCAGTATTGACGTCTCGTGTGAGACAGCAGCCAACGCGAAAGCAGTGTTTCTCAACTTTCCTTTCTGGCGGCGCGGCTGTTCCGCAGGAGGACGTCCGCTCACGGCAGCCGAACAGAAGGTCATCGACTTCATACATTGGCGTTGGCCTCTTCTTAACTGTGGTTTTGATCTTCCTACTTCCGAACCGAACGGCGCCTAATCAGCCGCTAGCGCGCCAATTTTGACACGTCCCACATCAACGATGCCAACGTACGTTCAGTCAGGTGAGTTTTACGGAGTAAGCTACATCACCGGCCCATCTCATGTTTTCCTGCAGATCGCCTTCTCATCAGTTCCGGTTTCCAAGCCCTCGATTGTCGGGCTGCCTGCCACCAGAGCTTTGGCACAGACGACACTGGATCCACAGCAGATTTGCAGTGCCGTAGTTGACGCAGCAGCCACCGCGAACGCCGAGTTGGGCACCACTTTCTTTCCAGCCGTCATCCGGTACGTGCCCGACGATTCCCCTCGCTACCCACTTTTCAGCCACTGCACCATCTTGCTCATCCGCCGCCTCGCCAGCGGAGAGCCCTTTGCGCCAGCGACCAACATCGCCTAACCAGGCGCGAGAAGGCATGAGCTCCATCACCGGCCTCAATCATCTGACGCTGGCCGTCAGTGACCTGGATCGTTCCATGGCGTTTTACGCCGGGTTGCTGGGCTTTTCCATCCGGATGCGCGGGCCATCGTCGGCGTATCTCGAAGCGGGGACGCTGTGGCTGGCGCTGGTCGTCGATCCCGCCGTGCGGCGTGGGCCATTGCCGGAGTACTCGCACGCGGCTTTCAGCGTCGGGCCAGCGGAATTGGGACTGCTGGCGGAGAGGCTCACCGGCGCCGGCGTGACGCGCTGGCAGGAGCCGGGGCAGGCGGATTCGTTCTACTTTCTCGATCCCGATGGGCACAAGCTGGAGTTGCATGCGGGGGCTCTGGAGGGCCGGCTGGCGGCTCGCGCGGCCTTGGCTCAGTCGGGCGTCGTCATCTACGATTCGTGACGCCATGAAAGAGCCCGCCCATACTCTGTCCCTCTGGCAAGGGATGGTCGTCAGTGGTCCGGTCATTCTGACGCTGCATCTGTGCATGGCCGTTTTCTTCGCCGCCGCCGTGGTCGTGGCGTTTCGCCGCTCGGGCTCGGTCGGGGCGTTTGCCTGTGCACTGGCGCCATTCCTTTTCGGCACGGTGGCGATGTGGATGGGCGTGCGCGGACACATTTCGATGGCTCCGGAATTCTCCAGTGGCCTTTACGATGGCGATCCCCGGGAAAGCCTGCACCTCTTGCAGCGTCCGTTTTTCATCGGGAGCGGTCTTTCCGCGGTGGCGCTCGTCGTCTATTTCTTCGCTCGTGCGTTTCGCCCCGAGGCCCGCCATGCGTGACCGTCGAACTGCTCCGCGCGTCAAACGCGGGGCCGCTTCATCGCCGGCGCCGGCGCCACCAGTCGCTTCTGATCTTGTCCGGCGACCGATCTTGGGTATTTTTCCCCGATGATCCTCGAAACCATTCCTGGGGTTGGCCAGTTGACTGCGGCCGAGAAGCTGGTTCTTGTCAGCGAACTTTGGGATGATCTGGCGGCGCATCCGAACGAGATTCCCGTATCTCGCGAACAGATTGCCGAACTGGACCGTCGGATGGGAGAGTATCACCGTGATCCAAGCCGGGTAACTACCTGGGAAGCCATTCAGCCTCGATTCTGCCGCCCCATCCGGGGCTGAGCGCTGGTGGTATCGTGGTTCCGGTGGCTTACGCCGACCGGCTACCTTCTGTCGTCCCTCCGGGACTGGAAAAGCGTCGGCTGACGGAGGTTCGGCGCTGAGTCAGCTTCCGTCTTTGGCACTCTCCGCCATGCCGTAGACTCTTTTGGCGTAATCCTCAGCGCCGTATTGGAAGTGGTCGACGCCGAAGGTGTTCAAGCCATTGAGGATGACGCCGGCGATGGCGCCGTTGGCTCTTTCGATCAGGCGGAGGGCGCGCTGGACGGCTTTGGGCGAAGTCTTGCCGGCGCGAATCACGAGGCAGAGGGCCTCGGCGTCGGGGAGCATGAGCAGGACATCGCTGACCGCGTGAACCGGCGCGCTATCCACCACGATGCGCTCGAACTTTTCCCGGGCTCCGCGGAGCAAATCGTGAAAGGCGTCCTGCGCGAGGAGCTCGGCGGCGTGCGGCACGAGCCGGCCCGACGGGAGGACGAAGAGATGGGGGATGGCGGTCGCTTGAATGGCGGCGTCGAGTTCGCACTGGCCATCCATCACGGGACCGACGCCCTTTTCCGGCGGTTCCTCGAAGAAATACTGGTGGACGGTCGGCAGCCGGAGATCGCCATCGATGAGCAGCGTGCGCTCCCCGAGTTGCGCCAGCGACACGGCATAATGGACGGAGCAGAAGCTCTTTCCCTCGCCCGGAACCGCACTGGTGAAGAGGGTGACGTGATGCGCGGGGCTCTCGCTTCCCAGGGAGAGCGCCGCCCGCAGGGAGCGAAAGGATTCGGCGACGGCACTGTCCAATTCCTGGAGAATCAATTGCCCGCCCGCACGGTGGCGGGGCTTGCCGGCCTTGGGCACCGAGCTCAGCACGGCCAGCCCCAGTTCTTCCTCCGTCTGCTCCACGGACTTGAAAGACCGATCCTTCTTCATCAGCACAAAGGTGAGCAGTCCGGCGAGGCACAGGAGCGTCAGCTCGAACGCACCCGGCCAGGTCAGCGACCTCCTGCGTAGCCGCGGGTCAGCGACGAAAACGGGGCGGTCGTCCACCGTATATCTTCGATCGTCCGGCGGCCCCTCCGCGATGGGCTCCGGAAACGGCTCAGGGGCGAGTTCGGCAGCGAGGTAATGCTGATCCGCATTCCATCCCCTGCTCCGCCGAAGAGAATCCGACCGGTAGAGTCCTTCCTGGAAGGCGTCCCCTCCCACGATGGCCGGGGAAAGCGCCAGGAAAAAATCGTCTTCGCCCAAGAGAGAATTCCTCCCACTGGGCGCGAGTGCTCCGCGATCCAGCGCGAAGGCGAAACGCCGGTCGGCCAGATGGCCATCGGGGAGAACCGATTCTTGCGCGATGGAGAGACGGGCGAGCGCGCTGAGCGCGAGCAACAGCGTCCTGATGTGATTCGAAATCCCTAGAATTCGAATGTCCCTCATTCAGGAGCAGAGTTCCTAGCATGGAACACCGTCGAAAGTCGATCAAATACCTCCCGCTCCTAAAGTGGCGCACCTCCCGGCACTTAGGCGATCCCGCCACGGCTTCACGCAACAAAATCGACGAAACCAAAGCGCTCGGGGGTGTGGAAATTGGCGCGGCCGGGTGAGGACCAGGCGGTGAGTTCGCGCTCGACGCCCGGTGGGCGGTCGATGCGGCAGAAGTTGGCGCGCCATTTTTCGCCGACTGACGGAGGGTCGGCGGTAAGGCTGCGGAAGGGGATCGCCAATTCCGCACACCATCCGGTGTCAGTACGGCGGGCGGCGGTGCGCAAGCCTTCGCAGCGCCAGGCGAAGTCTTTCAGGTAACCGCTGCGATTGCGACGCAGCACGACTTCCATGACGGTGTTGAGCGGGTTCAGCTCGATCTCGAAATAGCTCTCGAGGTCACCGACCGGGTCGATGAAGACTTCGACGACTTCTTCCTGATACAGCGGCGCGCCGCGTTCGGTGTGGGTGGCCCAGACGTGGGTGTCGGCGACTTCAAAGAGGATCCGCCACTCGTCGGCATTCCATAGGGATCGGACGGTCGTGCTTTGCAGCGGGAGGCGTCCATCGATGGCGAGGCGGAATTCGCAGGCATCCACGCCGAGCCACAGGGCGGCCAGCGGATCAGCCGTGATCTCACCCAGCACGCGTCGCTCGCAACGCATCGTCGAGAGCATCGCGCCGGTGAATCCTTAAAGCGTCGGCGGCTGGATGTTGTAAACGGAGGCGACCACGGCCCCGAAGCCCAGGATGGCCAGGATGGCAACGACGATGAGCGCCAGGCCGACCGGATCCTTCTTTTTCTTCTTTTTCTGGAAAGGCGAGGCGTTCGCGAAATCCGCCGGGCGTTTGCTCGTGGAGGCCACGACGGCGGTCACTTCCTCGGTTTCCGGCAGGGGGCGGGCTTCCGCCGGATTCTCGGAAACGTAGCTCGTCTCGATCTTGCCGAAGGTGATCTTGTCGCCGTCCTGCAGCTTATGGTCCTCCTCGGCGACGATATCCTTGCCATTCAGCATCGTGCCATTCGTCGACCCGATGTCGCGCAGGATGTAATCGCCATCCTCGCCGAGGGTGAGGGTCGCATGGTTGCTGGAGACGGAGATGTCCTCAATCTGAAGCACGCTGTCCGGCACGCGGCCGATGGTGATGACTGGCTCGGTCAGGTCGTGGCTGGCGTCGCTGCTTTCGGGGAGGGAAATGAGGAGCTTGGGCATGGCTGGGAGGGGAAATTAGCGACCAGCCTGCGATGTTTCAATGAGTTTGGCAAACTCGCGGAAGAAATAACCCGCGTCGTTCGGGCCGGGGGCGGCCTCCGGGTGGTACTGCACGCTGAAGATGGGGAGCGATTTGTGGCGCAGCCCCTCGACAGTGTGATCGTTGAGGTTGATGTGGGAAACCTCCACGTCGCTGGGCAGCGAGTCGGCGTCGACTGCGAAGCCGTGATTCTGCGAGGTGATCGAGACCTTGCCGGTGGCCAGGTCCTGGACGGGCTGGTTGCCGCCGCGATGGCCGAACTTGAGCTTGAAGGTCTTGCCGCCGAAAGCGTAGCCGAGCATCTGGTGGCCGAGGCAGATGCCGAAGATCGGGGTCTTGCCCATGAGGCCGCGGAGGATTTCGTGCACGTAGGTGAGGGCCGCGGGGTCGCCGGGGCCATTTGAGAGGAAGACGCCGTCGGGCTTGAGCGCGAGGACTTCCGCCGCCGGGGTCTCGGCGGGCACGACCTGCACCTTGAAGCCCTCCTGCCGCAGACGCCGCAGGATGTTGCGCTTCATCCCGTAGTCGTAGGCGACGATGTGATGCTTCACGGGCGGCAGTTTTTCAAAGACCTCGCCGTTTTCCGTGACCTCCGTCGCGGCGCCGTCGCCCTTGACGATAGTCCACGCGCGGCTCTCGCGATTCTCCGGGTCCCAGGCGTAGGGAGCCTTGGGCGTCACTTCTTTCACAAAGTCTGAGCCGGCCATGGGTGGGGCGGCCTTGGCCCGCGCCACGGCTTGTTCCGGCGTGATATCGTCCGTCGTGAGACAGCCCTGCATGGCACCGCGGGAGCGCAGGTGCTTGGTCAGCGCCCGGGTATCGATGCCCTGAATGCCCGGGATTTTCCATTTCTTGAGATACTCGTCGAGGGTGCCGCGGGAGCGCCAACTGCTGGCCACGGGGCTGAGCTCCTCGATCACGAAGCCGCGCACGTGCACCGCCGCGCTTTCGTCGTCGAGGTCGTTCACGCCGTAGTTGCCGATCTGCGGGGCGGTCATGGCCACGATCTGGCCGCGGTACGAGGGGTCGGTGAGCACTTCCTGGTAGCCGGTCATCGAGGTGTTAAAACACACTTCGCCGACCGTGGAAACAGGCGTGCCAAAGGATTCGCCGAGGAAGTACCGGCCGTCTTCGAGAGCAAGGATTGCGCGCATGGTGGGCGGGAGATTACGCAGGAGCGGCGGGAGATGAAGCGGAATATTGCCCGACCCGGTAGAAAACATTTCGCTCGCGCGCGCTCGCCTCTTGGCGCAACAATCTCCCCGGCGAAAATGACCTTTCGATTCTTCCTCCGGCAAACCCAGGTGCTCGGCACCACCATCCTCCTCGGCTCTCTGGCCGCCTGCACCAACAAAAGCGACAGCGACCGCACGCGCACCGAGGGGGCGGCGACCGGGGCCGTGGTGGGCGCGGCCGTGGGAGCCGGAACGGCTGCCGCGCTGAAGGGCAAGCCGGGAGCGATCGCGGGAGCCGCCGCCGCCGGAGCGGTGGTGGGTGGGGCGGCCGGCGCGGCCTATGGCGATTCCGTGGCGAAAAGGAAGGAGGGTTACGCCGCCAAGGAGAGCGCGCTGGATTCGCAGATCACCGGCATCCATCAGCAGGTGGCGATGCGTCGGCAATACAACGAGAAGCTGCGCGGCGTCGTCACCACCAAGGAGCAGCAACTGGCCACGATCCTGGCGTCCGACCGTTCGGCCGGGCCGACTGTGCAGGAATTCGACCTGCGCACTTCGATCAATTCGAAACTGACTGAGCTCGATCACGAGGCGCGTTCGTGGCAGGACACGATCGATGCTCACAAAGCGGTGATGCAGAAGGCGACGGACGATCCGCACGGCGCGGATCTCCAAAAGGAGATCGATCAACTTTCCGAACAGCGGGCGGAATTGCTGCGCCAGCGGGCCAAGCTCGCCGCGCTCCCCGACAAGCTGAAGCAATGAGGCGCGCCGCGCGGCTCGGCGGATTGCTGGCGGCAGGGATGCTGCTGGCCGGCTGCGCGACCACGGGCGATCCCCAGCAAGGCGGGCTTTTTGGCTGGAGCGAAGCGAAAGCAAGGGACCGGCAAGGCGAGCGGCAGAAGCGAGTGGCCGGGGAAGAGGCGGAGCTGGCGCAAGAGGATGCGCGTGGTCACGCGCTCGAGACTCATGAGGCGCGCACCGATCGTGGGCTTGCCGCGGCAAAAGTGGAGCACGAGAGGTCGGAAGCGAAGTTGCATAGCCAGCAAATGGCGCTGCTCGCGAAAATAGACCAGTTGGAGAGCGAGAGCCCCACTCCGGCCTCGGCCAGCCGCGCGCGGACGTATCGGAGAAAGGTGAATACGATCGCCGCGCAGGTGGCTTTGACCACGAGCCAGCGCAGCGAGCGTCTCCGCACCATCGAGGCCGATATCGACACTGCTCTCGAGCGCCTCAGGCGCTAGGAGCATCAAGCACCGCGCGCACTTTTCGCGTCAACGTGCCGGGCGTGAAGGGCTTTTGCAGCACCTGAAAAGCGAGCGCCTCCAGGCCTTGATCGGCCATATCGTTTTCCGAATAACCGGAGACGAAGAGCACCCGGGCGCGTGGGCAAAGTTCGTGGACGTGTTGGGCGACGCGCGCGCCGTTCATCTCGGGCATGACGACGTCGCTGATCAGCAAATCGACGTTGTGCTCTTCTTCCCGCAAGAGGCGCACCGCCTCGGAGCCGCGATTGGTCGCGAGGACACGATAGCCCTGGCTCTGCAGGATTTCGCAGACCAGATCGCGCACGATGTCCTCGTCCTCCACGACGAGGATCAACTCCTTGCGCGCGGCACCGTTCGCCGGGATAGGCGCGAGCGCCACCGTTTCCACCGCGCCCTGCTCCATCGGCAAATAAATGCGGAACGTGCTGCCCCGCCCGCATTCGCTTTCCACGACGATCGCGCCGTGGCTCTGCCGCACGATGCCGTAGACTGTGGCGAGCCCCAGACCCGTCCCCTTGCCCGGCCCCTTCGTGGTGAAGAACGGTTCGAAGATGCGCCCCTTCGTTTCCGCATCCATCCCCTCGCCCGTGTCGGTGACCTCGAGGGCGACGTATTCGCCCGCCTCCAGTTCAGGGACCGGGCGCGCCTCGCTTACCACGAGGTTGCAGGTGCGAATGGTGAGGCGCCCGCCCCCGGGCATCGCGTCGCGGGCATTCACCCCCAGGTTCACGATCACCTGCTCGATCTGTCCGGGATCGGCTTTCACCCGGGGTTGGGCGGCTTCGGGCTGCGAGACGATCTCGATATGTTCGCCGATGATGCGCTGGAGCAGCCGGTGCAGGTTCGTGATGATGGCGTTGAGATCGATGATCTTCGGCTGCAGCAGTTGCTTGCGGCTGAAGGCCAGGAGTTGCCGGGTCAATCCGGCGGCTTGCTCACCCGCTTGATGAATCAACTCCGCCGGCTGACGCGCCGCGGGATTGTCGCCGAATCGTTGCCGCAATAAATCCGCGTAGCCGATGATGGCGGTGAGCAGATTGTTGAAATCGTGCGCCACACCGCCAGCCAGCCGGCCCACCGCTTCCATCTTCTGCAAGTGCCGCAGCATCTCTTCGCTCTCGTGCAGGGCCTTCTCCGCCGCGCTGCGCTCATTCATCTCGCGCATCAGGTCCGCCCGCTGGACGAAGAACGTCTTGATGAGCCGCGCCAGTTCGCCGAACTCCGCCTTCTGCCCGCGCAACGGTTCCAGCGGTTTCACGTTCTCGGTGTGCAAACTTTCAATCACGCGCTGCAGCGGGCGCACCACCGCGCGGTGGAGCAGAAGAAAGAGGACAACGAAGAGCACAAGAGCGCCGAGCAACAGCGTGAAAAATACATTGTCGCCCCTCGCGTCCAGAGCGGCCATTTGTGGATCCACTTTGGTAAATACGAGGTGGGCCAAGTCGCGCCCCTGCCAGTCGCGCAACGGCACGACGTCGTGCATCTCACTGGCCCCAAAGACGGTCGCAGCCGCTTTTTCGGGTGACAATAAATGCGCACGATCGTTGTCCAAAAATGCCAACCGCAATTGGTCCTCATCCCAGATTCGTCCTGCCAGGAAGAAGGCTTCCACGGGGCTCTGACGTGTTCTGTCCAAAGATGACCTGATGGAAACGCCGCGCACTTCCATCAGGCGCAAACCACCGGTGACACTGGGCGCCAGCGGAAAGTAAAACTGTGTGACCTTATCTCGACCGAACAGCTTGGCCAATGCATCCGCTGAGAGGGGCGTCTTTTGCAGTTCTTCCGGCTGCGTATTCGAGTGAGAGTAAAAAAGCGTCCCCTCGCCATGATAAACCCAAACGGCACTGGCAGAAAAGCCCGCGAGTGTGCGATCGTCCCAAGTGTCCTCCGCCCACTTGCGGTTGTCGCTCACGATCGCTTCCAGCACGTTGGGACGGCCCGAATATTCCTCCACCATCTTTTGCAGAGACGCACCTTGGTTTCCCCAAAATTCCTCCACACGCGCCCGCCATGCCGACTCCAGCGCTGCCTTGGCACCGGCGAACTTCTGCGCCTCGGTGCGCCGCAGCGCGACCAACCCAGCGACGAACGCCGTGCCGGCCAGCAAAAGAAGCAAAAGGATTGTGGTGCGGACGCGCATTGTAGGCAGGATTGTCGGCGAAGTTGGGCTACTCCAGCAGTTTCACGGCGGCGATGCGCCAGCCCTGACCAGTCTTTTGCAAGCGGAAGACGAGATCCTCCGTTCGTGCTCTGGCTGGGCCGGATTCGCCGGCCACCTCGGTGCGAACCCGCGCCGTGACCTGCGCCTGATCCTCGTGACCGGGCTCCAGCGAGGCGATACGATTGAGCATGGTCGACTTGCGATGCGGCCAGCGCTGCGACTCCCGGGCTCGCGCCTCGCGAATGAAATCGCGGTTCACATTTTGATCGTCGTAGTAGTTGACCACATCGGCAAAGAAAGCAGCCTCGCGGTCCCAATTGCCGCTCTGCCATGCCTGCAGATACCGCAGCACGCAGGTACTGCAATCTTCGAGGCGGCGCACTTCTTCACGATTCGCCAGACCGTCGCCCGGCAATCCCAGCGCGCGCAGCGTCTCGTCATCCAGATTGCCTGTCCGATCGAGACCGTGCGCTTCTTGAAATTTCCCGATCGCGCCCACCGTCTCATCCGTGGCGCGGCCGTTGATTTCGCCGAAGTAGAATTTCCGCGCCCGCAGTTCGCGCTGCACTTTGGGAAGCAGTTCTTCCGCGCCGGCCGAAAAGGCGAACACCAGCAGAATGATCCCGCAGAAGAGGAAGCGCACTCCCTTGCTTTACGGTGGCCATGCGCCCCAGCGCAAGCCGCCCCAAAAAAGGAAAGCGCTCCGGAGCGACATCAGCAGTCGCCTTTCCGGAGCGCTTTCGAAGGATGCCCCACACGTGCCGTCCGGCCGGAGCTCCACGTTCCCCCTAAGGTTAACGGGCGGATGACCTGGGACGGGCTTCGGTCTTCCAATGAAGGCATGACCTAAACGCGCCCACCCCGGCCTCCTGAGTTG
>NZ_JBDUCX010000037.1:0-36004 GCF_040003245.1 Chthoniobacter sp. | reverse complement strand
CGAGCGCATCCTCACGAACGAAAAGGTCACTTATCGCGTTTTCACCAGCAATGTCAGCATTCGCGGCGCCAAGTGGAGCCGTGTCCAGACCAAGTAAACACCCCCCACTACCCATGAAACTCCACAAGCAATCCGTTTCCGGTGTCGCCCTGATCATCGTCCTGGGCTTTCTGGTCATCATCTCCGCCCTGGCGGTGGCTTTCTTTAGTAGCGTCAACACGGAGTTGAAGGCTTCGCGCAATTTCGCCGCCGGCGTGACGACACGTCAGTTGGCGGATTCCGCCGTCCAGCTCGTGATGGGGCAAATCTCCGCCGCCACGATGCGGGGCGTCGATGTCAACGGCGACGGGATGGGGAATGAAGCATGGGCCTCGCAGCCCGGCATGATTCGCGTCTACGGGTCCAACCTGGGTGTGGGAGCCGGTTCCACGGCCTCCAACCGCGCAGATGCTTTTTTCAAGCTCTACTCTTCCGACAAGATGATCCTGACGGGCACTGACCTGGCTGGTTTCAAGACGGGGCAGTATTCCGATCCCAACGGCGATTCCTATGCCAATTGGGACCTGGCCCCGGCCTTGTGGACCGACTTGAACGCCCCGGTGCTGGTCCGGGATCCGATTTCCAACCAGACCACGCCCCGTTTTCCGGTCATCGATCCGCGGGCCTACACGCATTCGGTCACCCCGGCGACCCAGTACACCGATACGAAATGGCAGGACACCGTGGAGGGCTTTACCTACGATTCGGGTTCCGTCCATGGCGCGGTGGGACCTGGCAACGCGAACAACCAGCGCCTGCCGATGCCGGTGCGCTGGATCTATATCCTGCAGGATGGGCAATTGACGACTCCCGTCAACACCGGGACGAGCACGGCGACCTTCGTCAACACCGCCCCCTCGGGAACGAACGTCCCCACGGCGCAAAACCCGATCGTGGGCCGCATGGCCTTTTGGGCGGACGACGAGACGTGCAAACTGAACCTGAATACGGCGGCGGGCTTTACGAAGAATATGAGCAGCTTGGGGACCGCTTACCAGTCCAGCCCCAGCGCCTTCGCCGGTTCGTTTTGGGACACGCCGCGATTTTATACGGAATTCGATTATGGCATCCCCGATGCCAACGGCATACCGCAGCCGAACAAGACCAGCGGTGGGCTGGCGCTCTGCCAGTTGTTGCAAAATGAGTTTCAGCGCTATCCCGGCCACCCGGCGACCACCTCGCTGGCTCCGGTGCTGAACAACCTGCTGAGTTCCGAGCAGCTTTACGCGCTCGTTCCGCGCTATTCCAACCTGAACCTGCAACTCCAGCCCTCCTCGACCGTCGGCGGCACCCAGCGCATCATCGTCGACCCGGTCAATACGCCGGGTGATCTCGATAACAAGCAGTTGCAGCCCAAGCAGGACCGGCTCTTCGCTTCCACCGATGAGCTCCTCTTCGGTCCTCACGTCAAGACGGGTAACTTCTCCAGTCCCGGTTACGCGCGGATGACGGTCAATGCCTACAACTCGTTCCCCGGGAATCCGATTACGCCGGAACTCATCGATCAACTGCGTTTCTTCGTGACCACGCAGAGCCGGGCGCCGGAGCTGAATCTGTACGGGCAGCCCCGGGTGACCTGCTGGCCGGTGCGATCGGAAACAGCGGCGGAGACGACGGGACTGAACGTCTTCGACAACCTGATTTTGTTCTGTTCCACCGTCGGCGCTTCCACGGGTGGGGGGGCTCGCCCGGACACGAAGAATACCGCCAGCGGGGTTTACCGCTACATCTTTACCCGCCGGGAACTGGCGACCAACGGCAGCATGACCAGCGTCACGGGCCATCCCGACCCTACGAACCCGGCTGTTTCCCAGAGTCAATATGAGTTCAATACCGGCTTTATCCAGGACTGTGAATTAACCCGCAACAAGGCGTTGCTGTCGAGCTACCTCCCAAATTTGATGGCCCGGGCGGTCCCGGGGGTGGGGCGCACCTACGCCCAGAGAAATTTCACGAGCCAGGACCAACAGGCCGTCCTGACGGAGATTTTCGACTACGTCCGGCTGGCAAACTCCCAGGACACCACGACCACGATCTCGACGGGCGCGGCCATCCAGTACGCGCCCCGGGGTTATGTGGTCCCCTCGAAGCCGGGCACCTATTTCAACGCTCCTCAAGCCAAGGGATTCGGCCGCATGTCCACGCTTTGCGAGGCCTCGCTGGTCTTCTACTACGCCGGGCCGCAGATGGATGCGTCCTACGTTCCGCCGGCCCCCGCGTCGTCCTATCTGACATCGGCCAGTTGGTCCAAGTGGGATCCGAGCGCTCCGAATTCCCGGTATGTCAAGTTTGATCCCATCACCAACAAGGTCAAGGGCGGCTACATGCGGGCCTTCCTGCTCTTCTCGACCTTTGATCCGATGCAGGGTTATGCGCCCAAGACGGATCCCGCCCAGACCGATCCGAAATTGAGCATTGAAGTCAGATGGCCCCAGGATTGGTCGGTTTCGATCAATGGTCCCGGCGGCGGTGGCGGGCCGATGGGCTGGCCGGTCGCGGGTGCGCAGCAGGGCGTCGCGACGACCGTCTATCGCGCCCCAGGGGCCTATTGGGGAGGGCGCAATTATGGCGGCTACGAGGGCTTCATGCACACCTTGCAAGGCAGTGGGGTGAGTTGGGCTCCCTATAAGGTCAAATGGGACAATGTTTCGGCGTCGGTGGCCTCGAGCTTCCTGACGATGAACGCGGATTATGGGGAGACGTATAATTCCGCGAGCCCCAGCCAGCCGATCAAGAATTCGTTCGTCTCGAACCTCCCCGGGAGCGCCTACAACAGTACTACCGAGGAGTATTATCCGTTCCAGACCAAGGCTTCGAGCGCGATTGCCATCCCCGGGCCGTCGGTCAATTCCAGTCCCACGTTTAATTTCTCGGGTGGCAGCCTCATCGTGCTCCTCTACTATGGGGGCAGCAGCACGAACAATAACTCGAAGGCGCTGCAAACCATTAATATGACCTTCCCTGCGGGACAGAACTGGCCCGTTCCCCAGGGCCCGCCCGCCCAGTTGAACCCCATGACGGCCAACCAATTTAAGATGCCGAACGCCGATGTGACGACCTGGGCCGCCATGGATGCCAACCCGCAATGGTATGGTGGTGCGGTGACGGCCTCGAACCAGGGTACGGGCATGCACACTTGGTATTGGACGGGCAACGGCGCCTTTTTTGCCAACATGGCGACGGGCCTCCGCACCTCGAAACTGTCGGTCTTTACCTATCGCACGAGCTTGCAGGCTTCCTGGTCCCTGGCGACCCGCATCGCCTGGTGCACCGCCCCGGATACCGGCAGCGGTCTGCTGGGAGGAGGGAGCAGCTACGATCCTTACACCAACAGCTCCGGGACGCCGGTCGCTCCTGGATATCTCGGCGACCGCTGGCGGTGTATCGTCCAGCCGGGAGACACCATTCGCAGCCTGCTCTACTGGAATGGCAAGAGTGCCAGTGGAGGCACCCTGAGCGGAAAACAAGCGATCTCGAGTGGAGATCTCCGGCTCGCGGCGGTGACGTCGACCATTCAGGCGACCGATTTCGCACCGCATCCCGACTATACCGGCCCGCAATCCCGGGCTTGTGTCCTGCGCGGAGGCGACGGCAATCGCTACTTCCCCGTGACCCAGTTGGTTTCCACCAGTGCTCCGGCCAATGTGCTGATGGGCGGTGGCGATCCGAGGCTGGAAGCCACGCTGGGGAACCATATCTCGATTACCGGCGGGGCCAGCTTTCCGCTGCGGGCAGTGTTTCCAGAGACCCGCGCCTTTGGCAATCTGCCGTGGAGCGGAGGCGCCAATCCCACCGCCATGGTCAATGGCGTGGTGCGCGGCAACGGTGGGGGATCGGCTCCCGGCGACTTTGATAACGGGGCAGGTGATTTCCCCGATGGACCCTTCTGCAACAAGCAGGACGAAGGCAACGTGATCTATCGGTATCTGGACTATAACGGCCAGTACGTTTATCCGATTCCCTACTTCACCAGCAACTGGTCCTACCAGAAGCCCGGTAACACCTTCACCTCGCCGAGCCGGCAGATGCCGTCTCCTGGCATGTTTGGCTCGCTGCCGTCGCAAGTCCCCGAGAATTTTGGCTGGCAGACCCTCTGTTTCTCGCCTGTGCCGGCGGGCACCGGTCACCCCGGGAACCAGGATCCGAAAGATCACTTGCTTCTCGATCTCTTCCAGATGCCCGTGGTGGAGCCGTATCCGATCAGCGAGCCCTTCTCGACCGCCGGCAAGGTCAACCTCAACTACCGGATCGCTCCGTTTGACTACATCCGGCGCTCCACTGCGCTGCGCGGCGCACTGTATCCGCTGCGGGTCACCGTGGTGGACAGCCAGGGCGCCAGTAACGTCAGTAACAGCAGCCAATTCCTCACCTATAAGACGGGCCAGCTCACCGCGGGCTTCACCCCGTTGAATGGCCCGAATGGCAATCCGCTCCCGATCCCGACCAATTTCCGCAAGGAACTGGATCGTGATTTGACCATCGCGGGTTTCGACGGGTTTTACGACTTCTACGCCGGTGACCCCGACAACGGCTTCTTCAAGTCCGCCAGCCAGGTCTGTGAACGGTACTTCTATCCGCGGAACGACATCTCCGCGTATGCGGGCACGCCCAGCGGTGAAACTTCGGCGTTGCAAACTTATTGGGCCAAATCCGGCGACCTCACCGGCGACAACGAGCGTGAGAAACCCTACACCGACTTGTATCCGCGGGTGACGACGAAATCGAACACCTTCACCGTGCACATGCGGGTGCAGACCTTGCGCCAGGCGGCCCGTGGCCCGGGTGGCAATTATGCGACGTGGGTGGAAGGCAAGGACAACGTCCTCGGTGAATACCGGGGAGCGTCCACCATCGAACGCTACATCGATCCCGCCGACCCGCGCTTCGCCACCGGCCCTTCCAATGCGATCAATCCGGACCAGAAATCCGTGGAGCCGCTCTATCGTTTCCGCGTGGTGATCAACAAGAAGTTCACCCCGTAACGAAAAGCGCGGGCCCATCTGTCCTTTCCACGAGCTACCCCATAGTCGCTCGGGTTCGCGGCACGCTGCTAAGTTTTCCCGCAGGCCCACGATACTATAGCGCGGGCGTGTCAGATGGGAGCAGTGCGGATTCGCCAGTGGGACGCGCAGGCATGTCTACCGGCAATATGAGTTCTCCTTATGCGAACGACGATTCACGACACATCCCGCGGGTGCGACAACTCGGCAGTCGCGTTCAATCGTTCCCAGTCGTGCCTAATCGTGCCGGATATTTTCTCCAGCGCTCCTCAAGCCGGCTCAAGGTGAATCAAGGTAATCAAGGTGATCAAGCTTGCGAATTTTTTCCAACCGGCCTTTCCGCGCAGCGGTCGCGGTGGATCAATCCCACTCGGCTCCCAGTCGTATTCAACTCTGGAAATCCCACCCGATCCCACTCGATCCCACTCGCGAATTTCCCCGTGATCCTCTCACCTCCGCGATCTGCAAGCGCATGGCCTGATTTGCTGGCCGCGCAAGTCCTGGGAGAATCGGCCGGCCCGCCAGACCGCTCCCCGTGGGCGGGCAGTCTGGGGACGTCCGGACAGACGGAAATGGGGGCGAATTTCAAAAATCGCTTGCCATCGGCGCGTGAGACGGGAAATGTGCACGCCCTTTCAATGGCTGGGTAGCTCAGTTGGTAGAGCAGAGGACTGAAAATCCTCGTGTCGGGAGTTCGATTCTCCCCCCAGCCACCATCCCCGCACGGGCACGCGGGGGTGAAACGCTGCCACTCCCTTTTTGCCCTCATGAAGCCCTTTCCTGTCCTTCTGATCGCCTTGTCCGCCGTGCTCTGCGTTCGTGCGCCCGCGGAGCCGTCGATTCGCCTCCAGTGCACGCCGTCGTTGCTCCCCCTGGCTACGGATCTCGTGCGCCCTTTGCGCGACCAAGGCATCCAGGTCAGGCTCGTGGAAGAAGCGGGCAACACGCAAGTCATCGGCGCGCTGGGCGCAGGCGAAATCGATGTCGCCCTGCTGAGCCGCGCCTTGAAGACGGAGGAGCGCGTGGCTTATCCCGACATGCGTTTCTCGGAGACCACGCTCGGCGCTCACGTCGTCACGGTGGTGGTGGCGCGCACGGTTTGGGACAGTGGGGTGCACGCGCTCAAGCGCCAGCAGATCCTCGATCTCTACGAAAACAAGGCGCGCAGTTGGAAGGATGTCGGGGGCGAAGAACGCCCGATGATCTTTTTCGACCCCGCGCATGACCACGGGGTGTGGGAGATCTTCGCCGCGTGGCTCTACGGCGACATCCATCGCGCTCCCGCCGTTACCTGGCAAATCGTGACCGATGGGCCGGACACCCAGACCACGCTGGAGTTCGCTTCCGGCGGCATCTCCGTCGCCAGCCTGCGCTGGGCCGATCGCCGCCATGTTTTCCCGCTGGGGCTCATCGACGACAACGGCAAAACCGTCGATCCCAGCAAGGCCAATATTCTCGACGGCAGCTATCCGCTCAGCCGCCCGATCGTCATCGTTTTTCCGCGGGAGCCTGCGGCGGACAAGAAGAAGCTGCTCGAGTTTCTCGTCGGCGAAAAAGGACAGAAGATTATCGGCGCCCACGACTTCACGCCGCAAAGCACGCTCACCGCGCCGTAGTCAAAAGAACAGCCGGCAGAGCGTGATCGACGCGATCACCGCCACGGTGTCCGCGGTGAGCCCCGCGAGGATGGCGTGCCGCGTCTGCCGCACGGCCACGCTGCCGAAATAGACGGCGATCACGTAAAACGTCGTCTCCGTGCTGCCGTAGATCGTCGCCGCCATGCGGCTCACGATGTTGTCCGGCCCGAGATGCTGCACGAGCTCCACAAAGAGCCCCTGCGTCGCGCTGCCGCTCAACGGGCGCATCAACACCATGGGCAGCAGATCGGCCGGGAAACGGAGCGCCGCCAGCACTGGGGTGAGCGTATCGGTCACTTGCGCAATTACCCCCGAATCACGCAGCAGCCGGATCGCGACCAGCATCGCCACCAGGAAAGGCACGATCCGCATCCCCACGCCGAAGGCCTCCTTCGCCCCCTCGACGAATTGCTCATACACCTTCACCCCGCGCAGGGCCGCATAGAGTGGAAAGAACGAAAGCAGAAACGGCACGGCCAGCATTGAGATCACCAGCAGCGGCCGCAACCAATCCGGCTTTTCCGCGAGGTCCGCCGACGGCGCGAGCCACGTCAGCCGCGCGAACATCCAGACAAAACAGAGGACGAAGGCGACCAGGGCGATGGCTCCGATCGGGTGCAACGGCGATACCTCCACCTTTTCCACCGCCACTTCCTCCACCGGCACGGTTGTCGTCGCCGCCGCCGTTTCTTCATCCTTCATCGTTGCCCCCATTGCACCGTGGACGTCTCGCAGGGCCTCGGCTCCGCCTTCATCCTTGGCTCTGAACATCGGCAACCGCTCCAGCACCTTCGCGGCGCAAACACCCGAGCACGCCGCGATGCACGTCGCGAGAAGCGCCGGCAGGAAGATCGCCGTGGGGTTCTGCGCGTGATTCACCGCCAGGATCGCGATGGCGGTCGTCGGCACGAGTTGGATCGAGGCCGTATTGATCGCGAGAAAGGTACACATCGCATTCGTCGCCGTGCCCGGTCGCGGATTGAGCTTCTCCAGCAGGCTCATCGCGCGCAAGCCCAGGGGAGTCGCCGCATTGCCCAGGCCGAGCATGTTCGCCGCCATGTTCATCACTATCGCGCCCATCGCCGGGTGATCGGGTGGCACCTCGGGAAAAAGCAGACGCAGGAGGGGTCGCAACGCCCGCGCAATGAACTGCACCAGCCCCGAGCGTTCCGCCAGCCGCATGATCCCGAGCCAGATGGCCATCACCCCTACCAGCGGCAGCGCGATCTTCATCACCGCATCGCTGGCGGTCTCAAAAACCCCCGTGGTCATCTGCGGCAGTTTTCCGTTAAAGCCGCCCACCAACACCGCGATGAGGAGAAATGCGAGCCAGATCCAATTGAGCATGAGCCCGCACTATGCCGTCCGGGCATGGCTAGGAGCAAAAGAAAAGAAGCCGGTCCGAATCGACGCTATATTTTACAAAATCCCGGTGGCCGAATTCAAATCTGGTGATAAAAGTTTAGCCCGATCCCCATGCCTGCCCGCGGAAATACGAGAGCCACGATTGCCGATATTCAGCGCCTGCTCGGGCAGAGACCGTTTGTGCCCTTTCTTATCGTCACCCGTAGTGGCCTGCGCTACCGCGTGGCCAGCGGGGAGCATGCCGGGCTCAATCCACGGGGCTCACGCGTGCACGTGTGGTTCGACGACGATACCGGGGTGACCATCGCCGAGGCGAATATCGTGGCGTTGGAAAAGGAAGTCCCGGCGACAGCGTAAAGCGACGGTGAAATGAGGCTTTCGAGGCTATGACACGGCCCGGCCCTTGGCAAATCGCGCGGGCGTGGTAGGCTCCGCGTCCCGAATTTCCCCATTATGGCCATCAGCAGCATCATCGACCCCGAGCGCCTCGAGCGCATTGAATTCAGCAACGACGAGATCGCCCGTTACTCCCGGCACTTGATCATGCCCGAGGTCACGCTCGAGGGGCAGAAGCGCCTGAAGGCAGCCAGCGTCCTGTGCATCGGCGCGGGCGGCCTTGGTTCGCCCATCGCGCTTTATCTCGCCGCCGCCGGCGTGGGCCGCATGGGGCTCGTGGATGCCGATACCGTCGATTTCTCCAATCTCCAGCGGCAGATCCTGCATGGCACCAAGGACGTGGGCCGCAAGAAATTGAACAGCGCCCGCGACCGCATCCGCGAAGTGAACCCGAACGTGCAGGTCGATCTCTACGACGACTTCTTCACCTCGGCTAACGCGCGCCGCATCTCCGAGCCCTACGACATTATCATCGATGGCACGGACAATTTTCCCACGCGCTATTGCTCGAACGACATCGCCGTCTTCCTCAAGAAGCCCAACATCTACGGCTCGATCTTCCGCTTCGATGGGCAGTGCACCGTCTTCGCGCCGCATCTCGGCGGACCGTGCTACCGCTGCATGTTCCCGGAACCGCCGCCTCCCGGCATGGTCCCGAGCTGCGCCGAAGGTGGGGTGCTCGGCGTGCTGCCCGGCATCATCGGCGTCATGCAAGCCATCGAGGCCGTGAAGCTCATCATGGGCATCGGCGAGCCGCTCATCGGCCGGATGATCGCCTTCGACGCGCTGAAGATGAAGTTCCGCGAATTCAAGCTGCGCAAGGATCCGAAGTGCCCGGTGTGCAGCGCGAATCCGACCATCACCGAGCTCATCGACTACGATCAATTCTGCGGCATCCCGCAGGCCAAGGCCGCCGAAGAAGCCGAGGCGCCCGTCCCGCAAATCACCGTGCAGGATCTCAAGGCGAAGCTCGATCGTGGCGACAAGTTCCGCCTCATCGACGTGCGCGAGCCCTTCGAGTGGGACATCTGCCGCATCCCCGGCGCGACGCTCATCCCGCTGGGCCAGCTCCCGTCGCGCATGAGCGAACTCGATAGCGCCGACGACATCGTCCTCCAGTGCAAGAGCGGCGCCCGTTCCGCGCGCGCCCTCAAGCTCCTGCAGGAAGCCGGCTTCAACAAGCTGAACAACCTCGAAGGCGGCATCCTCGCCTGGGCTGAGCAGATCGACACCAGCGTGCCGAAATACTAGCGCAGGCACCCTTCCCGCACCGGCTACATCAGTGACTTCAGGCCGTCGAAAACGGCCTGAAGGCGTGCTTTTGTCTCCGGTTCTTTCACGCGCCCGAGGCTCGTCTCCAGGTCCGCGAGCGTGGTGTCGAGCTTCCATTTCACCACGCCATCGCTCGCGACCCGGTCGCCGAGTTCTTCCGCCGCGGTGGCATCGCCGGCAAAAAAGGCCATGCCGAGCAGGGTGGGGCGCACCCATGGGTCATTCGGGTTGAGGGCCAGCGACCGTTCGCAAGCCATGCGGGCCACTTGGGCGGTGGCCGTGGCGCGATTCTCGTCGCCGCGCCGTCCGCGCTCCCGGTAAAGCAGCGGCAGATTGCCGGAGGAATAGTAGTCGTTCAGGTCGAGATTCATTCCCTTCTCATAGCTCTCGATGGCCTTGCCGAGATTCACGAGCTTGTCGTTGGGCGTGGCCGTCTTATCGCGAGATAGCTTCTTGTAGCGCCCGCCCAGCATTCCGTAGCGCTCGGACGTCGCGCCGCTGGTGGCGATCAACTCCTTGAGGGCACCGATTGCCTCGGTGGTGTTGCCGGTCTTGTCGACAGCCAGGCAGCGCTGCTCTTTCACGATCAAGAGATCGGTCAGGTCCTTGGGAAGACTATCGATGTAGGCCAGCGTCTCGGCCCAACCGACGAAGTCGCGCAGCAAATAGAGAATCTCCAAGGCGACCGCGGCGATGATCGGGCGCTGGTTGGCGAATTGATCGCGCAGGGCCAACGCCAGCGATTTCTGCTCGCTGGACGGCGACGCACGGACCGCTTCCACCTGCGCTTGGAAATTGGAGAGCTGCTGGACAAAATCCTTGATGACCGCGGCGCGCTTGGGGTCGACCGCTCCGGGATAGCCGCGGAGGACTTGAAACATCGGTGCGACTCCCTGGGCGAGAGCAGGAACTCCATCGGCGAGCTTTTGGCGAATCTCGGCGGCGATCGCGTCGGAAACCTCCTGCTCGGGAAGCGGGTAGACGATCCGTCGCATTTGATCGATGTCGAAGAGAGCCTTGGACCAGTCGGCAGAGATCAAGACACAACCGGCGTTGCGCGCGGCGTGGCGGATGCCCACCTCGTAGTAGACGTTGCCGTTGGGGATCGTCATGTCGGCGATCACGAGGTCGGAAAAATACAGGCGCTCCAACATTTCATGGATGATAAGCGCGCCGAGATCCTGGTCGGCCCGGATTGCCTGATATCCCAGCGCCTCAATGGCCGGCCGCAGTGCCTTCTCCCAGAGGCTGTCGAAATTGATATTCGCCGGTGCTGGACTGCCCGCTTGCGTGGGCTTCGTGCGATACGGCATGACCATGAAACAGATGGGGCGTGGCATAGGTTCAGGAGTGGATCGGAGCGGCGGCTAAACTAGGATTATGGGCCGGCATTGTAACGAACGAATCCAAACGCGGGACGAAGCAGCAAAGGTGGCATTTTCCGGCGCGGCCAGAATTACTTGGCCGGCGCGGGAACGGAATCCGCCTTCTCGAAGTCGGTCGCGTTCACCCATGGCGTCGTCATCTTCTCGCCCGCCATGAAACGCTCGTAGAATCCGACGTGATTCTTGTTGGAGTGCAGATATTGATCGAAGACCTTGCCGTTCCCATTCATGCGGGGATCGGCCTGGGTGCGGAGTTCGGCGAGGAGTTGCTCGCGCAGGTCCGATTGCACGGAGGTGCTTTGCGGGGCGAGGGCGAGATTCTTCAGGCAATCGGGATCGTGGGCGAGATCGTAGAATTCCTCACCCGGGCGCAGGCCGAAACAGCGCGCCCAGAAGATATCGGCCGGGTTCTTGCGATGGGCCTCCAGGATGGATGTCTTCGTGGGGCTGCCGTCGCAATCCAGATAGCCAGTCTCGGGATTGCCGGCCGGCCAGCGCGTGGGCGCGAAATTTTCGAGATAGACATAGCCGCCCTTGATGATGCCGCGGATCGGATAGCCTTCGTCGTGCGGACGACCGATGTCATTGCGCTCGCGGCCGATGAGCACGTGGTCGCGCGCCGGATCGGTGAGGCCGGATTTTTCGGAACGGAAAATCCCGGTGAGGCTATGCCCGGCGGGTTCGGCCATGCCGGTGGCCGGCCATGCGAGACCGGCGACATCGATCAGCGTCGGCGCCACGTCCACGAAGCTCACATAATCATCGACCGTGCGCCCCGGCTGCGCGATGTGGCCCGGCCACATCGCGGCGAGCGGGATGTGATTGGGCAGCTCGCCGGAGTTGCCTTTGCTGCGCGGGAAAGGCATGCCGTTGTCGCTGGTGACGATCACGAGGGTGTTGGCGAGCAGGCCGCGCTTTTCCAGCTCGGCGAGCATCCGCCCGAGATGGCGGTCGAAGTGCTCGACTTCAAAAGCGTAGTCGAGCAGGTCGTTGCGCACCTCGTCATTGTCGGGCCAGCAGGCCGGCACGCGATCGATGTCCGTGAGCTTCTTGCCTCCCTTGGCGACACCGGAGCCAAACTCATAGCCGCGGTGCGGTTCCACGCTGCCGTACCAAAAACACCACGGCTGGCCCGCGGGCGCGGCGTCGAGGAAGGCCGCGAAATTTCCGGCATAGTCGTTGTTGCTAATGCCCGTCGTGGGCGGCGGCGCCTTGCGTTGGTTGAACGCGATGCCAGTCAACAACCGCGGCTCGCCCGCCGCGTCCTTCGCCTCGCCGGGTCCCCAGCCTTTTTGGGTAAAGCCGACGAACCACCCGTGTTCCGTGAGCGCCTCGCCCCAGCTTTTGAACTCCTGCGGAAAATAGCAGATGTGATTCGCGGCTTCCTTGAGCTGCCAGGGATTGCGCCCCGTGAGAATGCACGAGCGCGACGGCGCGCACTTCGCGCTCGGCGTGTAGGCGTGGTTGAAGAGGATGCCTTCGCGCGCCACGCGATCGAACGATGGCGTCTGCACCCACTTCGTGCCATAGGCCCCGGCGTGCATGCCCCAGTCATCGGCGACGGCGAAGAGGATATTCGGTGGTGTGGCGGCAGTCGCGGAGAGTGCGGCCAGGGACGCTAGAAGGAAGAACGCGAGGAGGGATTTCATCGGGAGGGGGACCGTGCAGTTGCACGTCAATGTCCTACCCGGTGCAAGCTTCTTTCTTGAGGTCGAAAACGCGATTCTTGGCCGAACAAAGGCAGTTTTCCGCAATGGAGCCAATGGAGCCAATGGAGCCACGCACTGGAATCGGGACGATGAAGTTGTGTCGCTTAGAATGCGTAACGGAAGCCACCGGTCACATTGGTCGACTGGTAGTTCTTCCGGCCGAGTTCGCCATCGTAGTAGAAGTAGGTCGACGTCCGCTCGCTGCATTGGATGGCGAAGCCGGCGCCGAGGAGCACGCTGTCGCGGCCGAGCTGCGGGCCGTTGACGAGGAAGGAATTGCCCGCGCCGTTGGCGAAGCTGGAGTCGAGCGCGTAAGCGGCGTCGCCGTACTCGTGCTGCCAGGCGGCGCGAATCTCGGGCTTGATGAGGATGCCGCCGACCTTCCAGTCGTAGCTGGCCTTGAAGCCGAGCGCGGTGCGCAGGGATTCACCTTTGCCGCCGTGGATGTTCAATGGAGCGAGCGAGCCGTGCTCGGCGAATTCGCTGGTGCCGATATAGGTGTAGTTGAAGGAAGCCGTGGGCCCAAAGGTGAGGTTGCCCTTCTTGATGTCATAGCCCATGCCGAAGAGGGCGTTGAGTTCGCCGCCATCGGTGTCGCCGCGGGCTTCGCCTTGCAGCGCGCTGCGACGGGTATCGTAGCTATTGTAACCGCCAAAGACGGCCACGTCGGCATAGAAGCCCTTCGCAATGCTCGGTGCGGGAGCCGGAGCTTCTTTCGAGGAATCCTTGGAGGAGTCTTTCGACATCGTCGGAGCCGCGGCCGCTTGTTCATTCTGGAAGAAGGTAGCGTAGAGGCCGATCTTGCCGCCGTTGACCCAGACGCGACCGCGATCGACAAGGTCCGCGGTGGTGCCGGTGTAACCCGCGGCCAGGCCGATGGCGAAGTTAGGAGTGACCTTGTAATCGATGCCGAGGGTGAAGCCGCCGCTGTTCAAGTCGTAGCCACGGGCGTTGTCGGTGTTACCGACGCTCACCCATTCGCCGGTGCCGGAGAGGAAGGTGCCCCAACGATTATTTTCAGCGGGGATGGCCACGGGAGGATAGTCCTCCTTGCTCTCCTTGCCAGCGTGGCCATTGGGACCAGCGACGCCGCTGGCGATGTTGAAGGTGCCGCTGTAGTTCGGGGCCGAGCCATTCATGGCGAAACGTTGCGAACTGAAACCGTTCGAACCGCTGCGGATGTCATCGGTGCGCCGCTGGATGTTCAGCGATTGCACGGTGGCCAGCGAGGTACCGATGGCGAAAATGGAGGTCAATTCCTCGGGCGCGATCTTGTCGTAGAAGCCCGGTAATTCGTTGAGGTCTTTGCTGTAGAGATAGTGGATCAGTTTCGTCGCGTGCGGATCGCTGATCACGCGGTCGAGGTTATAGGCCACGGCGTGCTGGTTGGACGTGAGGTCCGGCAGCGCGTCGAAGGAAGCCACGACAGCTTTCAGCGCCACGCTATCCCCGGAATAAAACGGCCGCAGTGTGAGCAGGTCCCACACAGGTGCATTCACCTTGTCGAATTCTCCCGAGACACCACCGCCGGCCGAAAGGAAGGTGAACTTCTGACCTTTCTTCGGGCGATAGCCATTGAGCAGGGCTACATCCAAGTTGCCGTGCAGTTGTGCGCTGCCATTGACGAGCAGATGATCGTAGGAAGTGGGCGATGCGATCTCCAGGGCCAGGGTGCCCGTGGCCGTCTGCTGGTAATTGCGGCGCACGGTAATGGTCCCGGGCGAATTGCCGGGGCTCAGCGTCGCCTGGTTGGTCAGGTTGCCGGTAGTGGTGAAGTTGCCGCCGAGCACGCCTTCCTGCACGACGACACTGCCCCTGACTTCCCGTTCCAAAAGGAGCGTGCCGGAACCCAGTTTGGTCAGTTGGTTGCTGGCCATGATCACATCCGCGTCGATGATCGCCGTGTGCGCGCCGGTGACGGTGACGAAGCCGCCCGTCAAGGTCAGCGGAGCGGCAAAAAAGCCCACCAATCCCCGAGTCGGTTCCGTCAGCTTCCAGTCGTTTTGAAAGACGAGGTCGGCGGCGATGGGGCCGGGTACCGCGGGAAGGACTTTCACGAGCAGAACTTCGCTGCCATCGGTGCGGACACGGTAAAACGCATCCAAGGGCGAAGGGGTAAATCTTTCGCCGAAAATGGCGGTATCGATGCGGGTGGGCGAGAGGATGCCGGTCCAGTTGTTGAGGAGCAGAGTCGCCCAGACCGGGGTGCCGGTGTTTTCCGTCCAACGCTTGTTCGCCGCCTGTGCGGAGGGAACGGGTGTCGCCAGGAGCAGGGACACCGCGCCAGCGAGAATGGGAACCGTGCGACGCAAGGATTTCATCTTCATAGTGTTGGTGTGAGGGCAAACCGGCAAACGCCACCGCGGCGCTCCCGAAAAACTAGCGGATGGGTGTAGGCATCTGTGGAATGAGCGTCAATCGATTTGTCCGTCGCTGATGGTCGACAACCTAACCGCCTCAAGGGCATCGACATCGCCCGAATTGCCGACCATTAAAGGCCCGATGATTTCCGATGCACTTCTCACCCTCCTGCGCTGCCCGCAGACCATGCAGGCCTTGTCGCCGGCCTCGGCGGAACTGCTGGCGCAGCTCGATGACGCCCGGGTGGCGGGCACTTTGCGCGATCGGACCGGGAAGCTGGTGCGGGAGCCAATCCCCGCGGGCCTGGTGCGCGAGGATGGTGCGCTGCTCTTTCCGATTCGCGATGGCATCCCAGTGCTGCTGCTCGACGAAGCGATCGCGCTTGGCGCGGAGTGAAGGCCGGGCCATATTGCCGATATGCAGACGACGACCGCAGTGAACTGGCAGGCCATCCGCGAGGACTTTCCGATCCTGCACCAAGAGGTGCACGGGAAGCCCTTGATCTATTTTGACAGTGCGGCCAGCTCGCAAAAGCCCCGCGCGGTGATCGACGCGCTGCGGCACTACTACGAGCATGACAACGCCAACGTACACCGTGGGCTGCACGTGCTGAGCACGCGGGCGACGGAGGGCTACGAGGCGGCGCGGGCGAAGGTCGCGACGTATTTGAACGCGGTCAGCGCGGACGAGATCATCTTCACGCGCGGCACGACCGAGAGCATCAATCTCGTGGCGAATACCTGGGGAACGAAGTTTTTGCGCGCGGGCGATGTCATCCTGCTCACCGAGATGGAGCACCACAGCAATCTCGTGCCGTGGCAGTTGCTGGCCGAGCGCACGGGGGCGGTGCTGCGCTTCGTGCCAGTGGGCGACGATGGCACGCTCACGCTGGGCGCGTTGGATTCGCTCCTCACCCGGGAGGTGAAGCTTTTTTCCTTCACGCACATTTCCAATTCACTGGGGACGATCAATCCGGTGGCGGACCTGTGTGCTGCGGCGCGGGCGGTAGGCGCCGTGAGCCTCGTGGATGCGGCGCAGAGTGCGGGGCATTGTCCGGTGGATGTGCAGGCACTGGGCTGCGATTTTCTCGCGCTCTCGGGTCACAAGATGTGCGGGCCGACCGGGATCGGCGCGCTCTACGGGCGTGCGGAATTGCTCGATGCGATGCCGCCCTGGCACGGCGGGGGAGAGATGATCCTGAGCGTGAACTACGAGCGCAGTACTTTCAAAAAGGCGCCCGGAAAATTCGAGGCCGGCACGCCGAACATCGCGGACGCCATCGGACTGGGTGCGGCGATCGATTACCTCGAGGGCATCGGGCGCGCGGCCATTTTCGAGCACGACACGCAGCTCGCCGCCTATGCGCAGCGCCAGCTCGAGGAATTGCCGGGTGTGCGCGTGCTGGGTCCGAAGGAACGCGCGGGGCTCGTCGGCTTCGTGATGGCGGCGGCGCATCCGCATGATCTCACGACCTATGCCGACCAGTACGGTCTCGCCCTGCGGGGCGGGCATCATTGCAACCAACCGCTGATGCGCAAGATGGGCCTGCCCGGTACGACGCGCGCCAGCTTTTACTTCTACAACACCAAAGAGGAGATTGATCGGATGATGGAGATCCTCGATAACGCCGTGCGCTTTTTCGCATGAATACCGAACTCGAAGAACTCTACCAGTCGGTGATCCTCGATCACTCGCGCCGCCCGCGGAACAAGGGCGAGATCGCGGAGGGCGCGGTGCACGTCCACGGGGACAATCCTTCGTGCGGTGATGAGATTCATCTGCACGTGAAGTTTGGCGCCGACGGCGGAGTCGAAGATTTGAAATTCACCGGCCAGGGCTGCGCGATTAGCCAGGCTTCGGCATCGCTGATGACCATGAAGGTCAAGGGCCGCAGCCGCGAGGAAGCGGAAACGATGGTTCGTGCCTTTCACGATCTGGTGACCATCGAAGTAGCCGATCCGCCGAAGATGCTCGGCGACCTGCGGCTGTTGCAGGGCGTGAAGAAATTTCCCCAGCGAGTGAAGTGCGCGATGCTCGCGTGGCGGGCGCTGGAGCAGGCCATCGAGGCAGGGGACAAGGAGAGCAGCGTGTCGACGGAGGGTGTCTAAGGACGGGCGACGATTGTCGGTGAGGTGGACTTTTCGAGCAATTCGTTGGCGGCGCTCTTCAAGGTGCGCCAACGGGGGAGGTCATGATCCGGCGCCCAGATGATGTGGCGGAGCAGGCTGCGCCATTCGACGAGGGCGCGCTCGAGGTCGCCCTGGCGCAGCGATTCGGTGAGCAGGCGGGTGCGGGAGGTGTCGCGCTCGACGATTTCGCGGACGACTTCGCTCGCGCCTGCGCCGTAGTCGATGGGCACGCCCATGTCGAGGTAGCCGGGAAGATCGGCCCGCTCATAGATGCGCTGGCAGAGCGCACCGAGGCGGCCGCCGTAGGGCGAATCGTCCCCCGCGAAGCGTGGCCCGGCGCGGAGATTGGCGAGATCGAAGACGAGCTCCTCGATGGGATAGCTCTCGTCCTCCAAGGCGGCGGCAACAGCTAGTCCTTCGCCGTGGTGAAAGAAGCTGAAGAGGACGCCGCGTTGGGTGGGTGCGCCCGCGACGTCGATGAGACCCAGGCGCCGCCAGGCATAAGCGGGGGACGGGGTGATCTCGACGCGCTCGCAATAGACGGCGAGTTCGGGGCAGGTGCGGCAGGCGGGCGGCAGCTCGCGCCGCTCCGGCGGTGTGCTGAGCGGTTGACCGTGGCGGTCAAAGAAGGCGGTGACCGACACCGCCGAGAAATCCTGGCGGGCGAGGAGCTGATGCCCGCGAGTGATGACCTGCACGATCGTGGTGGGCGGGATCGCGTGGTCTTTCGGTGCCGCCTGTTGCAGCAGAGAGAGGAGTCGTTCGACCACCTCACGTTGGAAGCTGTCGGCATCGAACCGCGACTTGCGCAAGAGTCGCCGCAGCCACGGGGCGAGGGATAGCGTGCGGTCGTCGCGTTGTGTGGCGATGGCGGCTTCGCGTCCGTAACGCTTCGCGCGTTCGGCTTCGAGTTTGCAGAGATTGCCCAAGCCGAGGTTGTCGAGCGTCCGGGCGAGCGAGAGCGCCGGGCGCCAACGATCGTTTTCGCAGACCATGGCTTCGCCAAGTGTGGACTCCCCCGGTGCGGGCAGAGACTCCCATTCGCCGCGCGAGTTTAGCATCTCCGCGACGCCGCGCCGGGCGAAACGCGCGCGTTCCATGTCCACGGAAAGACCGCAGGGCATTGGCCCGGTTTGGCGCGCATGCTCGATGCCGAGTGGGACGGGCTGCGCGGTGAAGAGGCGCGTGTTCAAGTCGAGCGCGGCGGCGAAGGGATCGGCTCCAGTTTGAGCCGCGGCGTGCATCACGGCGATCAAGGTGGGCCAGTCCACCTGTGCGGGACGCTTGAGCTGGCGGGGGCGGCCATCGTGCAGGCGCGGTGGGCGGTCGCTGATGAGCGCGTAGCCGATATCGTCGAGCCCGCGCCGCCCGGCGCGGCCGAACATTTGCAGGACTTCATCGGGCGATACCTGGCGCTCGATGTTGCCCGCCATGTAACGGGTGTCGGTGATGACCACGGCGCGCATCGAGAAGTTGATGCCGGCGGCGAGGCCCATGGTGGCGACGACCGCGCGGAGCTGGCCGGCCTTGGCCAGCGGTTCCACGAGCCCGGCGCGCTGGGCGTAACTGAGACCGCTGTGGTGAAAGGCGATGCGACGGCTGAGCAGTTTCGCGAGCTGGGGGCCGGCGAGTTGCTGTTGCTCGAAGGTGAGGTGCAGCGGCGCATCGGCAGGTAGTGCAGAGGCGAGGTCGCGGGCGAGTTCCTCGGCGGCGCGCCGGCGAGGGGCGAAGAGCAGGATGGGGCCGAGATCGGCGCGCAGGGCGTTACCGATGAGGCGGGGCCAGCGCCCGCGCACGTTCGACGGCGTCTTGTTCGGCAGATTCTCGAGATCGACTTCCTCCAGCGGCACCGGCCGCTCGGCGTGCGAGACGAGCACCGCATCGCGTCCGATGCGCCGGAGCCACGCGACGATATCCTGCGGGTTGGCGACGCTGCCGCTGAGCAGCAGTAATTGCGTCTCCGCCGGGGCGAGCGCGAGGGCGAGCTCGTAGTTCACGCCGCGCATGGCGTCGGCGATCATCTGGTATTCGTCCACCACGAGCAGGCGTGGCCCCAGTCGCTGGAGGAATTTGCCCTTCTGCGTCTCGAGCGTGGCGACGATGACCTTGGCGTCGAGTTTGGAAGCGACGTCGCCGGTGGAGATGCCCACGTCCCAGCCGCGGGTCTGCCATTCGGCGAGCTTGTCGTTCGCCAGCGCGCGGGTCGGCACGGTGAAAATGGCCTGGCCTTTCAACTCGGGAAGAAACAGCTCGAAGACGTAAGTCTTGCCCGCCCCGGTTGGCGCGTGGACAACGACATCCCGCCCCTCGCGCAGGGCGCGCACGGCGTCTTGCTGCCAGAGATCGGGAATGACGAGATTTTGAAGCAGCGTGTTGATGGCGATGGCAGTAAGGGAGAGTCCGGCATGAGCCCTCCACAACATCACACTATTTCACACTTTGTCCGGCGAGCACGCATCCACGTATGAGTGAGCTGCCTGAATCCGATCAGACTCTGGTCGAAGCAGGGCGCTATCGGCGGCTGCCCGCGGCTCGCGAGCGCGGGTTGGTGGTGGCGGCGCTGGAATTGCCCTACTGGATCAAGCGGGAGAGCGGAGCGTGGGTGCTGTTCGTTGAGGAAGACTCGCTGGAAAAGGTGCGAGGAGAATTGGCGGCGTTTGAGAGCGAAGAGAAGGAGCATCCCCCGGTCCGGACGTTGCTGCCGGAGAAGATCCCGACCTTTTCGCTCTACCTCGCGGGCTGGGTGTTGAGCACTTTTTATCTCGTGCAGCAATTGGCCGGTGAGCGGTGGCTGGAGCAGGGGAGCGCGGAAAGTGGTGCGATCCTCCACGGTGGGTGGTGGCGAACCGTCACGGCGCTGACGCTGCATGCGGACCTGGGGCATATCGCGGCGAATCTCGCGACCGGATTGCTCTTCGCCGCGTTTGTGATTCCGCGCCTGGGCGCCGGGCTGGCGTGGCTGGCGATCCTGCTCAGCGGGGCGCTGGGCAACGCGCTCAACGCGTGGGGCTATCGCGGTGAGCATCATGATTCCATCGGGGCGTCCACGGCGTGCTTCGGCGCGCTCGGGATTCTCGTCGGCGCGGAGCTGTTCGCGCGGTGGAGCGAGCCGCGCCAGCGGAATGCGTGGCAATTGATCCTGCCGATCGGCGCGGGGCTGGGGCTGCTGGCCTATCTCGGGGTCGGTGACGAGGGAAAAAGCATCGACTACATGGCGCACGGCTGGGGCTTTGCCGTCGGGATTGCCGAGGGGGTGGGGGCGGTGGCGCTGCGCGCGAAAGAGCGTCTGCCCGCAGGCGCGCAACGCGTGGCGGGCGTGGCTACGCTCGGGCTGCTCGCTTTGTGCTGGTTGCTGGCTCGGCGGGGCTGAGCACGCGTTGCAAGGCGTCACCCAGACCGTGCACGGTGTACGGCTTGAGCAACAGATCGCAGAAGCCGAGATCGCAGGCGCGCTTCTGGTCGAGCGTGGCACTGTAGCCCGTGGTGAGCAGCACCCGGGCCTGGGGGCGTATTTCCCACAGGCAACGGGCGAATTCGATGCCGCTGATGTGCGGCATGGTGAGGTCGGTGATGACCAGGTCGAAATCCTGGTCTTTGAACAGCGCCAGGGCCGCCCGCGGATCGGTCTGCGTGACCGCCACATAGCCGAGGCGCGCGAGGAAACGCCCGCCGAGCATGGTGAGCACGGCCTCATCATCGACGAACAGGACGCGCTCGCCGTGTCCGCGCGGCTCGGCTACTTCCTCGGGCTTCGACGCGGTTGCTCCAAACTCCAGCGCGGGAAAATACAGGTTGAGCGTCGTGCCCTCGCCCGCATTGCTGTAGACGGTGATCGAGCCGTCGAACGACTTCATCAGGCCGTGCACGACGGAAAGGCCGAGGCCGGTTCCTTCGTCGGGACCCTTGGTGGTGAAGAAGGGCTCGAAGATGCGTCCCAGGATTTCTGCGGGAATGCCGGTGCCATTGTCGCTGATGCTCAGGCGCACATAGCGCCCCGGCCGCAGATCGGGATTGGCGTGCGCAAAATCCTCGTCCACCTGGAAGGTGCTGAGCTGGACAGTGATCGTGCCCCGCTTTTGGCCGATGGCGTGCCAGGCGTTGGTGACGATATTCGTGACGATCTGGTGCACCTGTGTGCTGTCGGCGAGCACGGTCGGTGTCTTCTCCTCGATCTTGGAAACGATCTCGATGGAAACCGGAATGGTGGCGCGCAGCAGCTTGAGCGCTTCCTGCAAGGTCTCGCCGAGTTCCAGCGGCTGGCGATCTTGCTCGCGCTGGCGGCTGAAGGCGAGGATCTGCCGGACGAGATCGCGGGCGCGCTGCCCGGCCCGCAGGATCTCGCGAAAATGCTGGTCGGCGGAAAGAGGATTCGAGACCTCGTGCAGGCCGAGTTCGGCGAAGCCGATGATGCCGGCGAGGATGTTATTGAAATCGTGGGCGATGCCGCCGGCCAGCGTGCCGATGGCCTCCATTTTTTGCGCCTGCCGCAGCTTGTCCTCGAGCCGGAGACGTTCGCGGGCGGAACGCTCGCGCTCCTCGATGTCGTCGATCAAGGCGCGATTCGCCGCCTCGAGGTCGAGCATCTTTTTCTCCAGCTTGGTGATCAATCGCGCGTTGTATTCCTTGAGATAGATCGCCTCGTCTTCGCCGGACTGCTCGATCGCCGTGGCCGGCGCGGTCCCGGTCTTTTGCTCCACGACCTCCATGATCGTCTTGATGAACAAGTCAGGCTCGAGGGGTTTGACGAGGAACCGGTCCGCGCCGAGGCTCAACGCAAAGGCGGCGTCGCGCGGGTCGGTGTAGGTGGCGGTGTAAAAGACAAAGGGGATATCGCGCAGGCTCGGGTCTTTTTTCATTTCCCGGCAAAGCTGGAAGCCATCCATCCGCGGCATGAGAATATCGGAGATGATGAGGTCGTAGCGTCCGCAGCCGGTGAGCTGGAGTGCGCGATGGCCATCGCTGGCGGAATCCACCTCGTGCCCGTAGCCGCGCAGCAACGCTTCGAGCATGTAGAGGTTCTCCGACTTGTCATCGACGCTGAGGATTTTCATGTAGAGGCGGCCTTTCCGGTGAGAAACTGGGAAATTTCCGCGACGAAGGTGAGCGGCTGAATCGGTTTCTCGATGTAGCCGGCGAAGCCCAATTGGAGCGCTTTTTCGCGGTCTCTGGTCATGGCGAAACTGGTTACTGCAACAATTGGCATGCCAGCCAACAGGGGTTCGGCATGGATTCGCTGCGCGGATTCATAGCCATCCATCTCCGGCATCTGGAGGTCCATGAGGACGAGGTCGGGCCGGTCGGAAAGCGCGAGGCGCAGGGCCTCGGCACCATTGACGGCATGAATCACGGTGAAGCCGGCCTTCTCCAGCAAGAAAGTCTCCAGATAACGATTGGTAGCGTTATCCTCGGCGAGAAGAATCTTCGCGCTCATGGATGGTGATTCGCTGGGGACGGGTATTGCGGCAGCGCCAGCGTAAAACGCGAGCCGACTCCGAACTCGCTCTCCACGCTGATGTGGCCGCCCAGCATTCTGGCCAGTTGTTTCGACAAATACAAGCCAAGTCCGGTGCCTTCGTAAACACGCCGGGCAGAGCCATCTACCTGCCGGAAAGCCTCAAAAAGATGGGTCAGGTTGTCGGTTTTGATGCCGATTCCGGTGTCTTGGACCAGAAAAGTCACGTTGGTGGGGTCCGAGGAGACCTTGAGGACCACGCGGCCTACATCGGTGAATTTGACCGCGTTGTTGGCCAGGTTGAGAAGAATCTGAAAGCACTTTTTCCGATCGGCGCGCATCCGGAGCGCGGGTTGATCGATCGCTGTCTCGAGGTGCAGCTTCTTTTGCTCGACTTGGGGAGCGAGGATTTGGGCGATCTCGTTCACCAGATCGGCCACGGCGAAGTCTTCGACAAACAGCTCCATCTTGCCGGATTCGATGCGGGACAGATCGAGCAGGTCGTTGATCAAGCCGAGTAAATGGCGGGCGGAGGAATGCACCATGCCGAGCTGTTTTTTCTGCTCGTCGTTCATCGGCCCGGCGAGGCCCTGGCGCAGGATGCCCGTGAAACCGATGATTGAGTTGAGCGGGGTGCGCAGCTCGTGGCTCATCGTGGCGAGAAACTCGGACTTGAGATGATCGAGTTCCTTCAATCGCGCGTTGGCGGCGGCGAGATCGCGGGTGCGCTCGGTGACCTTGTGCTCGAGGTTGTCGAGAGTCTCGCGCAGGGCGGTCTCCGCTTGCCGGCGTTGCTCCACTTCGAGGCTCAGGGCCACGAGGTCGGCCATCGAGCCGGCAAAGCTTTCTTCATCGGGCTGCCAGCTACGCGGCTGGCCGGTGTGCTCGTGACAAATGACTCCCACCATGCGGCCGCTGCCGCGAATCGGCGCGTCGAGCATCGCGCCGATATTGAGCGGACGCAGATAAGTCGCGTCGAATTCGCAGGTGCGCGGATCGGTCGAAGCGTCATCCGCGGCGATGGCGCGCTCTTCGGCCAGCGCCTGGAAATAGGCGGGAAAATCCGCCGCCGCAAGTTCGACGCCGCTGGAATGCTGCCCCCGGTCGCTCTCAAACAAATCGGCGCAGCGCATCTTCGTTTGGTCGTCGTTGTAAAACCAAATGCTGGCCCGGGAAACATCGAGCGTCTGCGCGGCCAGTTCGGTGATCGTGCGCAGCGAATCGCCCAGGTGCGCGCCGAGCGAGCCGGCGTTGCGCGCCTTTTCACCGAGCGCGACGTTTTGCCGGGTCAGCCGCAGCATGGTGGCCCGCAGCGCTTCCTCCGCCGCCAGGCGGGCGCTGATATTGATGCCGATGCCGAGCATGCAGGGGTGGCCGTCGACCTCGAGGCGGAAGCCCGTGACGTAGAAGGGCGTGCGCCGCCCGTCCTTGGCCAGGAGGTTGACCCCGATGTCCGCCGAGCCCGTAGTGAAACAATGGAGCATCCGTTCGTGGACGACCGGCTTTTCGTCGTCGGGGAAGTAGGTGAGGGGATCGAGCGTGTCGATTTCCTGCGAGGTGTAACCAGTCACTCTCTCGAGGTTTTTGTTCCAGCGCAGGATTTTCCGCCGGGCATCGTAGAGGTAAAAGATACCCGGCATCGAGTTGATGAGCGTGTTGCTGAATTCCATTTCGCTGCGCACCCGCTCCTCCGCGCGCCGGCGGTCGCTGATGTCGCGCGAAACCATCAACACCTTTTCCGCCTTCCCTTCTTTGTCGCGGATGACGGTGATGACCGACTCGATGTTGAACACCTCTTCGTTCCGCCCGATGAGCCGAAACTCCGCGCGGTGACCCGCGCCCGTGAAGACGATCTCCGTGAAGAGGCTGCGAATGCCTTCGCGATCATCGGGATGAATCTCCTCGAAGATCGAGGTGAGATACAATTCCCGCGTGGGCGCGAGAAACTGGGCGTGGGATTCGCTCGTGTAGAGGCGGCGGCCCTCGAGATCGAGGACGGCGATGAGATCGGAAATGTGGTCGGTGATGAGCCGGAACATTTCCTGGCTGGCGCGCAGCGCGGATTCCCCCAGCTCACGCTGCGTGACATCGTGGAAGACGAAGACGACCCCGGTGACCTTGTCGCCCGCGCCGCGAATCGGGGCGGCCTTGCTGAGCACGGAACGCTCCGCGCCATCGCGGGCGACGAGCAGCACCGGTTCGAGGGCGGTGGTCGTCCGGCCCTCGCGCACCACGAGGTCGATGGGATTTTCGGTCGGCTGCCGTGCCTGGCGATCGAGGGTCTGGAAGACTTTCACGAGCGGCGTCTGTATGGCCTCGTCCTCTTTCCAGCCGGTGAGTTTCTGGGCGACGTGATTCATGAAGGTCACGCGGCCGGCGGCATCCGTGGCGATCACGCCATCGTCGATGCTGCGCAACATGGTGGCCAGCCACTGCTCGCGGATGCGGGTGCGGGCCCAATCGCGGCGCCACCGCCACGAACTGAGAATCACGACGGCGGCGACGAGCAGGCCCATGACGGCGAACGCCATCAGGGAGAGGTTCGGCGTCCCGTCGTCCGCCTGCGCCAGAAGCGATGCGGCCACGAAAGGCCCCGAGCCCGGGAAGGGGCCACAGAGCACGCATCGACCAATCATCGTCCCAAGGTGCACGGTCTGTTTTCCGGCGGCAAGCACGTGGGATGAAGAACACGGTTGTTTGTGGCGCTGGGTGTGGCAAAAGCGCGCGGTGCTCGCTTACTATTTTCACGATCTCAGCCCCTTCATCGTTCGTCTCCCCAATGGGATGGGCCTGCATTGGTACGGGCTGGCCTATGTGCTGTCCTTTGTCCTCGGTGGCTGGCTCTACCGCTGGCTGGCGGAACACAAGTATACCGATCTGCCGGCTGCGCAGGTCTCGGACTTCATTACTTGGGCGGCGGTTTTCGGAGTGATGATCGGGGGGCGGCTGGGCTGGATTCTTTTCTATGGGCTCCAGCAGTCGCACGCTCAGGATCCGTGGTATTGGCCGATCCAAGTGTGGAAGGGAGGGATGGCCAGCCACGGCGGGATCATCGGCCTCGTGCTCTTCACGCTCTATTGGTCGAAGGCGCATCGCGTCTCGTGGACGAGCATTGGGGACTCGCTGGTGGTGGTCGCGCCAGTAGGCTTGTTTCTCGTGCGCATGGCGAATTTCATCAATGGCGAGTTATTTGGCAGACCAGCCACCGTTTCGTGGGCGGTGCAGTTTCCGAAGGAGCTTCTGGAGGACCCGGCGACATTGCCTCCGGACTTCCTCGCCCACGCTGCCAAGGCCGTCGAGCCCTTCGGGGACGTCGTAGTGCTGGACGATCACTGGCGCGAGAATGTGGCCGACGCGATCCCGCGACATTCCGAATTGATCGAGCCCCTGCGCCACGTGCTCACGCCACGCCATCCATCCCAGATTTATGAAGCATTGCTCGAGGGCGTCGTTCTCTTTTCGATCCTCTGGATTTTGCGCACGCGCTGCCGCGTCCCGCGCGGGGTCATCACGGGCGCTTTTTTTATCTTCTACGCAGTGTTGCGGATCATCGGCGAAATCTTCCGTGTGCCGGATCCCGCGTGGAGTATGGGGGCGCTTTCCGCCGGCCAGTTCCTGTCGATCTTCCTTGTCTTCATCGGTGCGGCCTTCATCGCCTGGGGCTATCAGACAAAGGAATACGAACGCGCCTTGCTGCCGCCGGAAGCATAAAATCCGCTTCCCAACGGAGCGGTCTGCATTAGAGGTATGTCCTCATGAAACTCGGTTTTGTCGGATCAGGAAAAATGGCGACCGCGCTCGTGCAAGGCGCGGTCAGTTCGCGTGCCTTTCCGCGCGAAGACATCCTGGTCTGCGACGCGGTGCCCAGCGTGGCGGAAAAGCTGGCCGCCTTGGTGCAAGCGACGGCTGTGCCGACGAACGATAAGCTTGCGGCGCAAGCCGGCGCGCTCGTGCTGTGCGTGAAGCCGGTGGATGCGCTCGACGCCCTGCGCGCGCTGCGTGATGCGACG
The DNA here is from genome assembly GCF_040003245.1 of Chthoniobacter sp. NCBI lineage: Bacteria > Pseudomonadati > Verrucomicrobiota > Spartobacteria > Chthoniobacterales > Chthoniobacteraceae > Chthoniobacter > Chthoniobacter sp. The sequence goes on along the minus strand of NZ_JBDUCX010000037.1, from coordinate 9,249 downwards.
AAGGGAAAGCTGATCATTTCGATCGTCGCCGGTCTGCCGATCGCGGCGCTCCAGGAAGCGGCAGGATCGAAGGTGCGCATCGTGCGGGTGATGCCCAATACCCCGTCGCTGATTCACCGTGGCGCGGCGGCCTACGCGCTGGGCAAGACGGCGACCGCGGAGGATGCGACGCTCACGGAAAAGCTTTTCGGCGCGGTCGGCTTGATTGTGCGAGTGAAGGAAGATCTGCTCGACGTGGTGACCGGCCTCAGTGGCAGCGGGCCCGCTTACGTCTATCTGGTCATCGAGGCGATGGCCGATGCCGGTGTCCTCATGGGATTGCCCCGGGATCTGTCGTTGAAACTCGCCGCCCAAACCGTCGCCGGTGCGGCGGAAATGGTCGTCCAAACCGGGCGCCATCCCGCGGCCTTGCGCGACGAAGTCACGAGTCCGGGCGGCACCACCATTGCTGGCCTCGAGGCCCTGGAAGCGTCCGCCGTGCGCTCGGCTTTCCTCAGCGCCGTCCGCGCCGCTACCGAGCGGGCGCGCGAACTCGGGGCCGCCAAGTAAGCATGCGCCATCTTGCCGTTTTGCTTTGGCTGGTGGCCGCCGCCGCGCATTTGAGGGCAGCGCCGGCCGCGACCCCACGGGCGGCTGTGCCCACCCCCTCGATCCCCAAGGCCGAGCCGGTTGCGCCGCCGGTTGCCGTGCCGGCGAGTCCGAAATTCGAACTCGTTCCTTCCCCGGAATTGAATGTGCCGGGGCAGAAGAAAGTCTCTGATGAGGCCCAGAAAATTTCCAAGCGCGCCATCGCCGCCATGGCCAAGGGTGATCTCGGCGCGGCGCGGCAGGACTTTCTGAAGGTCCTCGAGAGTGTGCCCGACAACGTGCCCACGATGATCAATCTCGGGCTGGTGGAATTTCGCTCGAAGAACCTGGAGGCAGCGGAGAAGCGCCTGCAAAGCGCCGTGCACCTCGCGCCGGACGCCAGCCTCGGCTGGCTGATCCTCGGCATCGTGCAGTACGATCGCGCTCGCTACGACAATGCGCTGGCTTCGCTCGCCCAAGCCGCCGTGCTCGATCCGAAAAATGCCACGGCCCACCAGTACCTCGGCGTCACCATCGGGCAGAAAGGCTGGTATTCGGGCGCGGAGGACGAGATGCGGAAGGCCATCCAGATCGACCCGAGCTATGCCGAGGCACATTTCAATCTCGCCGTCTTTTATCTCCAGCGGAATCCACCCGCGGTCGAACTGGCCCGCCGCCACTACCAGCGCGCCCTCGAACTCGGCGCCGCTCCCGACCCGGACGTGGAGAAAAGCCTCACCCCGCCCCAGCCGTAAGCCGTAGAAACCACGTATCGCGACTTGCGGAAAGCCCGCGGATTCTTTTAGTAGCGCACGCCATGAAGCGTTTCGCCTCGCTATTTGTTCTCACCCTTCTGCTTCTCACGCTCGTTCCGGCGGCCCCGGCGGCGACGAAGAAGAAGTCTACGCCGTCCGACAGCGCTTCGTCCTCGAAACGCGATATTCCCGAGGCGTTTCCGGCCGCGGATGGCAGCAGCGCCCCGGCCATCACCGCCGGCTCGGCGATTCTGCTCGATGCCCGGACCGGCAAAGTCATCTACGAACTGAACGCCGACCAGCATCGGCCCGTGGCCAGCACCCAGAAGCTGCTCACGTCGCTGATCGTGGCGGAAGCTGGCGACCTGGACCGCAAGGTGCGCGTGGAGGCCAGCGACACGTGGGCTGAGCCGACGATGCTTTACATCAAGCCGGGCGAGGTCTACTCGCGCTACGATTTCATCAACGTCCTCCTCGTTCACAGCATGAACGATGTGGCGCGCGCCCTCGCCCGGGACAATGCCGGCAGCATCGAGGGCTTCGCTGCGCGGATGAATGCGAAGGCCGCCCAGCTCGGCATGCGCAACTCGAACTTCGTGAACCCGAACGGCCTGCCTGCGCCCGGCCAGTATTCCACGGCGCGGGATATGGCGCAGGTTGCGCTGGCGGCCTACAAGAATGCCATTCTGCGCGGCTTCGTCTGCCAGAAATCCGTGACCTGGCATTACAACGATGGCCGCGTGCGCGTCTTCGAGACCACCAATCGCGTCCTGAAAAACTACCCGCTCTGCAACGGCATGAAGACCGGTTACACCGAGGCGGCGGGCCACTGCCTTATTTCCAGTGCCTCGCACAATGGCCGCGAGGTGATCGCCGTGGTGCTCGGCGACAGCAAGAATATCTGGATCGATTCTTACAAGCTGCTCGCCTTTGGGTTGTCATCCTAGGAAGAGCTGGGTGCGGAGTATCGAGCACTAAACGCTTCCTTCGACCATGGCCCAAAGCATCGACTCCGAACTCGCCGAACTGCGCGCCCACGCGCTGCTCCGGCAGTTGCGCGAGGTCGATTCACCCCAGCAGCCGTCGCTGGAGTTCGCGGGCAAGAAGCTGATCAATTTCTCGTCGAACGATTATCTCGGGCTGGCGACCGAGCCCTTGCTGCGCACCGCGGCGAAACAGGCCATTGACGAATACGGCGTGGGCGCCGGCGCCTCGCGGCTGATTTGCGGCACGCTTTCACCGCACATGCGGCTGGAGGAACGCCTCGCGGAATTCAAGCGCACCGAGGCGGCGCTGGCCTTTTCCAGCGGCTACGCGACGGCCGTCGGCACGATCGGTGCGCTGATGCACAAGGACGACGTCATCATTCTCGACAAGCTTTGCCACGCCAGCCTCATCGATGGCGCACGGATGAGTGGAGCGAATATCCGCATCTTCCCGCACAACCATCTCGGCAAGCTCGAGAGCCATCTCCAGTGGGCCGGGGAAAACCACCCGGAAGCGCGGGTGCTGATCGTCACGGAATCGGTCTTTAGCATGGATGGTGACTGGGCGAGGCTACCCGAGATCGTGGACATCAAGCGCCGGCACGGCGCCATGCTGATGCTCGATGAGGCACACGCGGTGGGCGTGATCGGCCTCAATGGCCGGGGCCTGGCCGATCAACTGGGCGTCGCGGCTGAAGTGGATGTCCAGATGGGCACGCTGAGCAAGGCGCTGGGCGTGAGCGGAGGCTATGTCTGTGGCTCGCGGCGCTTGATCGATCTGCTCATCAATCGGGCGCGCAGCTTCATTTTTTCGACCGCGCCGCCGCCCGCTCTCGCGGCCGCCGCCCTCGCGGCCATCGATTTCATGCTCACGCCAGCGGGCGAGAATCGACGCCAGGTCCTCCGCCGCAACCTCGCACATTTTGCCTCGGAAATGCCGATGCTGTTCACCGCCGAGCGCAAGCTCCAGAGCGCGATCATTCCCATCATCATCGGCAGCGCCGAGGCGGCGATGGAAAGCGCGCGCGTGCTCGCCGACCGCGGCTATTTCGTGCCGGCGATCCGCTATCCCACCGTGGCCCGCGACGCCGCCCGCCTGCGCGTGACCATTTCCGCCAAGCACACCCCCAAGCAGATCAGTGGGCTCTGCGAGCAATTGCGAAATTTTTTGGGGCAGTAGCGTTCGGTTGGCTGAGGCTTGGTTTAAAAAATCTCGCACCTTAAATCGGCTTAAGAGGGCTTAAGGCACCTTAAATCGGCCTCTTTTTCCTCGCCGGGGCGCCTGAACGGAATCCTTTCGGATGGCCGGTGGAAGGGGTGACCTGGCCGTGGTGGGCGGAGTGAAAAATCGTCGGAGTTCATGCAGGGAAGTGTGCCATGACTCGGCGAAAAATGTGCATCGCTCCATTGGGTCCATTGGCTCCATTGCGGAAAATTTACTCTGCGTGTCTCAAAATAGTCGTGAGCACTAGGCGGGGAGAAGTTTTCGGCGGGGATCGCCGCCGAATTGAAAGCCGGTGAGAGCGGGGTCGCCCGTGCCTTTGGCTAGGCAGATCGCATGAAAACTCCGGCCCATGAGCCCGGGGTGCATGAGCGTTTTGAAGGCCCGCAGTTCTTTCTGGCTCGCGGCGCTGAGGGCCTGGTCGTCTGGGAAGTGCAGGCGACTCAGGCCGACCATGAAATGATGCTGATCGGTGAATCCCGTGAGTTGCAGGCCAAGCGGCGCGGCGGTCTCGGCGAGCGTGGTGAAATCGACGTGGGCGGTGAGGTCGATTTCACCGGGGCGGAGGAGAGGATCGGGCTCGCGTTGATGGGCCGCGTAGGCGGAGAGCGTTCCGGTGGTGCGCTCCGGGCGGTAGTATTCTTCCCGCGGATAGCCGTAATCGATGGCGAGGATGAACCCGGCTTGCAGCCGGGATTCGACCTCCGCGAGCCACGGAGCCACCGCCAGGTTCACTTCCGTTTCGTAATCTGTCGGAACAGGAGGAAGGCTCGTGAGATGAGCGCGTAGTGTCTCCGAAGAGATTTCGGCATCGACGAAAACGAAGCGGCCCTCCTGAAAATCCACGCACCGTTCCATCCAGCGGTCGCCGCGCCAAGAGACGCGGTGAACGGGAAAGGCGTCGACGAGCTCATTCGAGTAGTGCACTCCGCGAAAGGGAGGCAGGTCCGTTAAGGCCTCGGCCCAACGGACTTTTTCCGATCCGAAATCGCGGAGCCGTTCGCCTTGAATTTGCCGCAATTGGGCCAGCGGTTCGACCAGCCAGAAGGTCGTCGCGGCGAAGCAGGCGGGGTCGAATTCCCGCAGAGCCGTGAGGACGTCGGCCGCGCAATCGCCGCGATGCGCTCCTTGCTCGACCAAAACGAATTCCGCCGGTTCTCCCAGCCGCCGCCACATTTCCACAAACTGCCGGGCCAGCAGGCGCCCAAACAGCGGACCGACACTGACATTCGTGAAGAAATCGCCGCCACGTCCGACGCGCGCCTTGCCCGCGCCATAGTAGCCATGCCCGGGATCGTAGAGTGCCCGTGCCATGAAATCCCGGAACGAAATCGAGCCGCGTTGCGCGATCTCGGAGGAGAGTTGTTGTTCGAGGGGACTCACCCCCCCGATTTACCCGAAGCCCGGCGAAAGGCCAGTGTGGGCCGGAAAGTAATTTGCACGTTGCACGGCCCTTCTTTTCGTGTGACTTACTGCGCCGCCTTCGGCACCCGTCAGCCCATGTGGGATTTGCCCCGTTACAAACCTCCATTTTATCGCCGCACCTGGTTCCTCTCGGTGTCCACTTTCTTCGCCGCAGTCGCGGTGATCGGGGGCGTCTTCCTGCTGATCGAAAGAGACCGCTGGCGGAAGAAGGCGGCGGCGTTTGATTACAACAAGCTCGAGGACATGGAGTCGGCGAGCATCATCTTCGACCGCAACGGCCAGGCCCTCGGGCGCATCTTCATCCAGAACCGCGACCAGGTGTCGGCGGACCAACTTTCGCCGTGGCTCTACAAGTCCGTGGTCGCGGCGGAGGACAACCGCTTTTACCAGCACACCGGCGTGGACTACTACGGCATCGCGCGCGCGGCGATTCGCAACTACCAGGCGGGGCGCACCCGGCAGGGAGCGAGCACGCTCACCCAGCAGTTGGCGCGCAATTCCTTCCCGATCGAGTTGCCGAGCGAGGACCGCGGATACAAGCGCAAGCTGCTGGAGATCTTCGTGGCCAAGGAAATCGAGCATCGTTTCTCCAAGCCGAAGATCCTCGAGCTCTATCTCAATCGCGTCTTTTTCGGTGACGGCTTTTACGGTGCGGAAGCGGCGTCGCGCGGGTACTTCGCCAAGCACGCCAAGGATTTGAATCTCTCCGAGGCGGCCACGCTCGCCGGCTTGCTCAAGAGCCCGAACAAACTTTCGCCCTGGCGCAATCGCAAGGCCTGCATGGATCAGCGCAATTTCGTGCTCGGGCGCATGCTGGAACTCCAGCAGATCAGCAAGGAGGAATACACCGCGACCATGTCGCAGGATCTGATCGTCAAGAACCGCCGGTCGGTTCACCAGGAATCCTACGCGCTCGATCTCGTCGCCCAGCAGGTCATCGCCCAGTACGGACGCGACGCGGCGATCAGCGACGGCTACCGCATTTACACCACCATCGATGGCGAGCTGCAGCGCAAGGCCGAGAAAGCGCTGCGCGAGCAGCTCGATGTGGTCGAGCGCCATGAAGGCTTCGATCACCAGACCTTCAGCAAGTACGACAACGATTTTCGCGCGCATCAACGGCTGTCGGGCAACGAGGTGGAAGGCAACATCCTGCCGCCACCGGCCTATTTGCAGGGCGCGGTGGTGGTGCTCGACAATGCCACCGGTGGCATCCTCACGCTGGTCGGCGGGCGCGATTTTGGCCACAGTTCGTTCAATCGCGCACTCGCTTCGCGTCGCCCGCCAGGCACCGCTTTCAAGCCACTGGTGTATGCGGCGGCGTTTGAGCGGGGCTTCGGCCCGGGCACGATCCTGCAGGATACGGTCATCGATAACCGGCAGGTCATGATCGGCGGCGTCACTGGCATCCTCGGCGAATGGGGCCCGGAGCGCGTGGACAACAAATACGAGGGATCGATCTCCGCCCGCGACGCACTCGTGAAATCGAAGAACGCCGCGACCGTCCGCCTGGGCATGATGACCGGTCTCGATCACCTCATGCCGCTGGCGAAGGCGGCGGGCATCGACAGTCCTCTCCGTCCCTTCCCGGCGACGTATCTGGGGAGCAGCGAAGTCACGCTCATGGAAATGACCCTGGCGAATACGATCTTCCCCGATGGCGGCACGCGCCCGGAAAGAACATTCATTATCCGGAAGATCGAAGACCAGGCCGGCAACGTGGTGTTCCAGGCCAAGCCGGGCAAGGTGCGGGTGATCAAGGACACGACGGCCTACGAGATTCATACCTGCCTCGCCGATGTGCTCGAGCGCGGCACCGCGGACAAGACGTTCACCGAGCTGGGCCTGAAGAAATTCCCGCTCGGGGGCAAGACCGGCACGGCCTACAATTTTACCGATGCCTGGTTCCTCGGCTACTCCAGCGCGGTCACGTGCGGCGTGTGGGCGGGCTTCGACAAGCCGTCGACGATTTATCGCGGGGCGTTCAGCAATGAGATCGCGCTGCCCGTCTGGGCCGAGGTGATGAAGTCCACGTTCGCCACGTATCGTCCGAAGGAATTCGTCCAGCCCAAGGGGATCATCAAAGTGGAACTGTGCTCGGCCTCCGGCCAGCTCGCCACGGACAAGTGTTTCGAGACCGTGGAGAACAAGGAGACCGGCGAAAAGGTCCAGCGCCGCACCACCTTCTTCGAGATCGCGACCGAGGAGCAGGCGCCGAAGGTCGGCTGCGAAGTCCACAACGGCGGGGCGAACCGGAGTTTTGTGAAAGTCATCCCGGGTGAGGAATGGCCGCGCGCCGCGCTGGCGGTCGACGTCTCCGCTGTGCAGGTGGTGACCTTGAAAGCGCCAACGGTGATCGGATTTGATCCTTACAATTCCATCCAATCGGTGAACAACGCCGTCGCCATGAGCAGCCTCAACGGCCAGACCGCTCCGGTGAACAGCAGCGCGATCGTGACGGGTGCGCCGGCCCCGGGCACCGCCCCGCAAGAGATCGAAGTGCGCCGCGCCGAACCGGTGCAGCCGATGCAGGAGCAGACCCTGCTCGACACGACGATCAAGCCCCCGCCCATCCCGCCGCTCGATTTTTAATACTACCCGGAAAGCGGGTCCTCCTCGCGTGTCATCCTGAGCGAAGTCGAAGAACCCCGTCGCTCTACCATCGACATTGCTGGTTGTGCGACGGGGTTCTTCGACTGCGTTACACTCCGCTCAGAATGACACGCGAGGAGGGAAGCCGCCGCCAAAAATCAACCCTCGATCGTATTGATTTCGACCGGCTCGACTTTCACGCCCAGCTTTTCCAGCCAGGCGATGGCCTTCTTATTTTCTTCGCGCTCGCCCTCGAGCGAAAGCGACACGATACCGATTTCGTCGGTCACGCTCGCCTGGCGCACGTTGGTGACCACTTCAAAAGTTTTGCCGAGCTCCCACAAGACAGGCCGGGTGACGAGCTTGGTCGGGAACATGAGCCAGAGGCGTTGGGTCTCTTTCATAGGGAAGGGGATAGTTTAAAGAGGATAGTAGATAGCCGTCTCTGGTGTGCCGAAAGTTGTGCTCGAAGTGAGCGCGGCTATCAACTATCCACCATCAACTATCAACTGGCGTGCTATCCGCCCGCAATGGCGGGGACGATGCTGATCTCGTCCTGCTCTTTGACGACGGTGGCTTTCTCCTCGAGGAAGCGAATGTCTTCGTCGTTGACGAAGATGTTCACGAAACGGCGGACGTTGCCGGCGTCGTCGACGATGCGCTCGCGCAAGCCGGGGAAGGCTTGATCGAGGCTGTTGATGACTTCGCCGATATTGGCGCCGGCGGCCTGGACGACCTCAAGCTCGTTGGTGAGCTTGCGGAGTGGGGTAGGGATGCGGACGGATGGCATGGGATGGGAGTTCTTAGTTCTTAGTTCTTAGTTCTTAGTTCTTAGTTCTTAGTGCGCAGTGGCGAAGGGCGGTTGTTCTACTGAGAACTAAGCACTGAGCACTAAGCACTGGTTAATGGGATTACGCGGTGACGATGTCCTTGTTGTAGATTTGCTCTTCGAATTCGCGAAGGCTTGGCTTGATCAGGCGCGGTTCGCCGCATTTTCCGGTGACGGCTTCCTGCGTCTTGAGGCCGTGGCCGGTGATGCACAGGACCACTTCTTCGTCGTGCGGGATCTTGCCGGCTTCGATGAGCTTTCTCGCGGCGGCGACGGTGACGCCGCCGGCGGTCTCGGAGAAGATTCCGGCGTATTCCGCCAGCATCTTGATGCCCTCGACGACTTCCTCGTCGGTGGCGTCTTCGCAAGAGCCGCCCGTCTCGCGCATCGCGTGGATGGCATAGTAACCGTCGGCGGGTGTGCCGATGGCCAGCGACTTCACGATGGTTTGCGGATTCGGCACGGGCTTGACGATATCCGTCCCGCGCTTCATGGCGTGCGAGATCGGCGCGCAACCGGTCGCCTGGGCGCCGTGCACGGAGAAGGGGGTGGAATCCACGAGGCCGACCCGGATGAACTCGTTGTAGGACTTGTGGATCTTGGTGAGCAACGAGCCGCTGGCCATGGGCACCACGGTGTGGCGCGGGATGCGCCAGTCGAGCTGGTCGCAAATCTCAAAGCCCATGGTCTTTGAACCTTCGGCGTAATACGGACGCAGGTTCACGTTCACGAAACCCCAGCCGTATTTGCCGGCGATCTCGGAGCACAGGCGGTTGACCTGATCGTAAGCGCCATGGATGCCGATGACATTCGTGCCGTAGACGAGCGAGCCGAGCACCTTGCCCTGCTCGAGATCGGCGGGAATGAGCACGT